>ONSK01000234.1 GCA_900320455.1 uncultured Erysipelotrichaceae bacterium
CAGTGAGCGAAGGCTTGCAGGTTTCCGCCAGGCTACGGTGTTTGACATCTCCCAGACCGAAGGCAGGGACATTCCCGTTTCCCTTGCGACTGAGCTGAATCAGAAAGTGCGCAGCTATGAATCATTTCTGCGCACTCTTGTACTCATTTCACCTGTTCCGGTGTATTTTCAGAAAATCGAAAGCGGTGCCAGAGGCTTCTACCGTCCGCTTGACGGGGACATCTTCATCAATGAAGGGATGCCGCAGGCACAGACTGTCAAAACGCTTCTCCATGAGATTGCCCATGCCCTTCTGCACAGCCGCGATCTCTGCAATGACAGAGAATCCAGACTGCGCCGTGAGATTGAAGCGGAAAGCGTTGCCTACGCCGTATCCAGCTATTACGGCATCGATACGAAGGAGTATTCGTTCGGCTATATTGCCGGCTGGTCAAAAGACCGTGAGCTGAATGAGCTCAAAAACTCTCTGGATACGATCCGGGAGGCTGTCGGAAAGATGATCGATATGATCTCTTCCGTCACCCTCTGCCGAAGCGCTTCAGCGGAATATCCAGGGTATCCGCGGGTTCATCAAGAGGCGCTGTCCTTTGAACAGGCTTCTCATTCACAAACGGAATGGAGGCAGTGACGATCTCGGGAAGTTCATCTTCCTCCAGCGTCTCATCGTACAGTTCGCCGATCATCTCCAGCACTTCATCTTTTGCGGCTTCCTCCTGCGGAGCCGCTTCTTCCTTCTTTTCCGGTTCCTGGATTTCTTCCTGGGAACGGAAACGGAGAACCTGACGGATCGGCGGAGCGGTCTCTTCGCCCGGCAGCGGTTCTTCGATCAGCTGCGGCGCGTCATCATCGCTCTCTTCTGCCGTGACTTCAAAGACGTCATCCGCTTCTTCTTCCTGCGGCAGAACCTCAATTTCTTCCGTTTCCTCTTCCGGTACTGCTTCAGCAGTCACGTCCGGTGTTTCCGGTTCCGTGATCTCTTCAGCTTCTTCCGGTGTTTCTTCTTCGAAGATATCCGGTTCCGTGAAGGCTGCTTCAACGATTTCTTCTACAGGAAGCTCTTCCGTTTCTTCTTCCTGCACGGGTTCTTCTACCACTGCGTAGTCCGCTTCTTCAGGTCTGCGCAGACGGACTGCCATGTACTGTTTTGCCGGCAGATCAATTCTGAATGTGCCGTGATGCACACCGGCCTTTGTGACCGTCATATTCCAGGTATCAATGATATCCACTGCGAATTCCGTATTCTCATCGATATGGAATGTGCGGAAGGAAGGACGCATGAAGCTGTAATAGAAAATATACTGGCTCTTGACCGGCAGCAGCCATTCGTCTTCCGGAACACCGCAGACGCTGTCCCATTCCATATCCGCCTGTACCAGGCCGCTGCCCGGCACTTCGGAAAGGATATCGAGCAGGAAGCCGGCACGCTTCCAGCTTTCACCGCGCAGCTCTGTTCCGTGGCTCCACCACAGAATGCCGTCGCCTGTATCCAGTGTTTCACCATGTCCCGGATAGCCGCCGCGCACAGCGGTCTCCCAGAACCTTCTGACCATTTCCTCAGCGGTGATATTGCCCCAGCCGTCACTGATGTTGCCTTCATAGGCAATCTCATCCATGACAACCGGCTTGCCGTATCTCTGCGCCAGCTCGCCTGTCAGCTCCGCGCCTTTGTAAAGATCAACGCGCTGCACGCTGCAGTGGGTGATCCAGGGTCTTGAGTGATCATACATGATGCGGCAGTTGTGGATGGAACGCAGATGATGATACGGATCTTTCCGTACCAGCATGGCTCCCCATCTTTCCCAGTCTGCCTGGCTCTTGCGTCTCATCAGGTCAAATTCATTGGCCAGTGCCCACCAGACATTGTGATACGCGCTGAAGCGGGCAATGACATAGTTCCAGTACAGATCATCCTGTTCCGGGCTCATGCACGCAAAACCCCATCTGTCATATGGATGCATGACGATCAGATCAGCTTCGATTCCTCTTCTGCCGAGTTCCTCAATCACCTTTTCCACTCTTCTGAAATGGGCCGGATTGAACCTTGTGAAATCAAAATGGTTGGAAGGATCCGGTTCATTCAGAATAGTGCTGTACTGCATGAAGTTCGCTTCAGTCAGCACCGAGGAATCCATCGGTGTTCCCTCGTACGGATAGGACACCGGTTCATGGAAATTGTAGATGTAATGCTTCGGCAGAACACAGAAGCGGATCTTGTTGAAACGCGCTTCTTCAAGACATGCCAGTGTCTTTTCCACCTGTTCATCACTCTGCAAATCAAATACGTAGGCAGTCGTTCCGACAGGATGGAACGGCACCGCGTCTTCATAGGCAAAGTGATGTGTTCCGCTGACACGGACAGGCCCGTGATTTCCTTCTTCTGCCGGACCGGCATAGAATTTTCCTGTATATCCGTTCGGATCCCAGGAAGGCTTCAGCACAAATGTGTACCTGCCTTCATATGAGGGCATAAAGCGGATCCTGTAGATTCCGTCTCCGTCATAGAAACCTTCGGCGACGACGCTTTCGTTCTTCCCCGTGAAGATACCGGTCAGTCTCTGTTCCGTAAACGGATTTCCGTCAGACGGACCTTCCAGCACAGCCTCAAAAACGCTCCATTTTGCGACGGATGCAGGGTATTCTTTCAGCATGATCTTTACCTCCCCGATCATTTAAAATTCATTCCACTGTCTTTATTATACAGAAAAGTACGCATCATGCGTACTTCGTGATTATCACAGTTCTGTGACAGGGCGTCTCTCCGGTTTCAGATTATGCGTCTTTTCTGCCCGCTTTGCCATGACTTCCGCGACATCCTCAAGACTGATGCCTTTTTCAGCCATCAGAACAACGACGTGATAGAACAGGTCATTGAGTTCCTGAACCAGTTCCTCATTGTCATCCTTCATCGCCGCAATGATGACTTCCGTGCATTCCTCGCCGACTTTTTTCAGAATCTTTTCTTCTCCTTTGTCAAAAAGATAGGATGTGTAGCTTCCCTGTTCGGGATTTCTCTTTCTCTCCATGACTGTCTCATAGAGCGCGTTCAGTTCGTCTGTCATAAGATTTCCTCTCCGTCAAGATTTCTGTAAAAGCAGCTGTATCTGCCGGTATGGCAGGCTGCGCCGTCCTGTTTCACCTTCAGCAGGATCGTATCCTCATCGCAGTCGACGAGGATCTCCTGCACATGCTGGAAATGAGAGCTTGTCTCGCCCTTGATCCAGAGTGCCTGACGGCTGCGTGAGAAATATGTCGCAAGACCTGTCTCCACCGTCTTCTGAAGGCTTTCCTCATTCATGTATCCAAGCATCAGCACCTGCAGTGTATCAGCGTCCTGCACGATGCAGGGCACAAGTCCGTTTCCCTTGGCAAAATCGATTTTGATCATAAGCGGACACTCACCCCTTCTTCCTTCAGGTATTCCTTGACGTCACGCACCGTGTATTCGCCATAGTGGAAAATACTTGCGGCAAGTGCCGCATCGGCAGCCTCCGCCTGGAACACGTCGCGGATATGCTCGGGTGAACCGCAGCCGCCGCTCGCAATCACCGGTACGCTGACCGCCTTTTTGACAGCCTTCAGGAAAGGAATGTCAAAGCCCTGCTTTGTGCCGTCGGCGTCCATTGATGTAAGCAGGATCTCGCCGGCGCCGTTTTCAACGCCCCTGCGGATCCATTCCACGGCATCAAGACCTGTATCGATTCTGCCGCCGTTGATGACAACGTTCCAGCCGCTGCCGTCTTCCCGCATCTTTCCGTCGACTGCCAGCACGATGCACTGGTTTCCGAACATCGCCGATGCCCTTCTGATCAGATCGGGATCGCGGACTGCCGCGCTGTTGAGCGAGACTTTGTCCGCACCTGCCCTCAGGATCCTGCGGATATCATCCGTTGTGCGGATGCCGCCGCCCACGGTGAAGGGCATAAACACACGGGCTGCCACTTCCTCAACGATGTGAACCATCGTATCGCGGTGCTCATGGGTTGCCGTGATATCGAGGAAGACGAGTTCATCCGCTCCCTGTCTGTAATACATCTCAGCCAGGGAAGCAGGATCTCCCACTTCCTTCAGACCGAGGAAATTGATTCCCTTGACTACTTTTCCGTCCCTGACATCGAGGCACGGAATGATTCGCTTTGTGATCATGCGCTTTTACTCCCTGCCGATACGGACAGCTTCCTTCAGATCAAGCGTTCCGCTGTAGACAGCCTTTCCGCAGATGGCGCCGTAGACGCCGAGGCTTTTCAGATTCCGGATATCTTCCAGATTGTGGATGCCACCGCTCGCTGTGATGTCAGCGTTCACGCGTTTCTGAAGCTGTTCGAGCATTTCCAGATTAGGGCCCTGCAGTGTGCCGTCTTTGGAGATATCGGTGAAGATGATATTCCTGACGCCAAGCAATACCAGATGTTCCGCGAATTCCAGGTAATGCAGAGGGCTGGTTTCCAGCCATCCCGAGGCACAGGCATAGCCATCACGGCAGTCCATGCCGACAGCGATCCGCTCCCCGTATTTCTTCAACGCTTCTTTGAGCAGCGCTTCATCACGGATGGCAGCCGTGCCTAAAATGACTCTGGCAATGCCGTTTTCAATGTACCAGTCAATGTCTTCCATCGTGCGGATGCCGCCGCCGGCTTCCACCGGCACGGAGATGCTCTTCGCTGCTGCGGCGATGACCGCGGCATTTTCTCTTCTGCCGCTTTTGGCGCCGTCAAGATCCACCATGTGGACGTATCCCGCCCCTGCTTCAGCGAATGCCTGCGCTGTTTCAACTGCCGAAGCGGCTACGATTTCTTTTCTGTTGTAGTCTCCCTGATACAGACGCACCGGTGTGCCGTCCATCAGGTCAATTGCCGGCAGTATGATCATTTGAATTCCTCCGCAAACCAGCGCAGGATGGCCAGACCGTCCGCGCCGCTCTTTTCAGGATGAAACTGACATCCCATCACATTGTTTCTGATGACAAGGCCGGGCACTCTGATATCTCCGTACATGGAATAGGCGCTGAGATCTTCCTCATCATATTCACAGGCGTAATAGGAGTGCACATAGTAAACATACGGTGCTGAGGAAAGAACTCCCTGCAGTGAATGGCTGCGGGTGAATTCCAGCAGATTCCAGCCGATCTGGGGAACCGGCAGATCTGTTTCCATTCTGCGCACTGTGCCCTTCAGAAATCCGAAGCCTTCGCTCAGTCCGTTTTCCGTGCTCTTTTCAAACAGCATCTGCATGCCTAAACATATCCCTAACAGCGGTTTCCCCTGCTTTACCAGTTCGCTGACCGGTTCTTTCAGACCATAGGAAGTGATGTTGTCCATGCAGTCACGGAAGGCTCCGACACCCGGCAGGATCAGCTTCTCACACGCCGCAAGAACCTTGGGGTCTGAAGTGATCACGGATTCGAGGCCGAGATGATGCAGCGCATTCTCGACGCTGCGCAGATTGCCCATGCCGTAATCGATGATGCCGATCATTCGAGCATTCCTTTCGTGGAAGGAATCTCATCGGATGTGATCTTCACCGCTTCCTTCAGTGCATGTCCGAGCGCCTTGAAGATGGCTTCCGCCTTGTGGTGGTCATTGGTTCCATACAGGAGTCTTACATGCAGGGTGATGCCGGCATTGAACGCGAACGCGCGCATGAATTCCTCCACCATCTCCGTTGCCATCATGCCGATGGATTCTCTTGCGAACTGGCAGTCAAACACGAGATACGGACGGCCGCTGATATCAAGATTCACACTGGCAAGAGCTTCGTCCATCGGCAGTGTGAAGGAACCGTAGCGGGCGATTCCTTTTCTGTCTCCGATTGCTTCACGGAATGCCTTGCCCATGGCAATGCCGCAGTCCTCTATCGTATGATGGTCATCCACGTCCAGATCTCCGTCTGCCTGCAGTGAGAGATCGGTGCCGGAATGGAATGCCAGCAGTTCAATCATGTGGTCGAAAAAGCCGATGCCTGTATCGCTGTCGCCTTCGCCGCTGCCGTCAAGATCCCATACACAGCGGATCTCTGTTTCCTTTGTACTGCGTTCCGTTTCGCCTCTTCTCATACCGTTTCCTCAAACTTTCCGATTGCTTTCATGACAAGGTCATTCTCTTCCGGCGTGCCGATCGTGATACGCAGAAACGGTGATCCGGCGTAATCGCGGATGACAACGTTCTCCTCTTTCAGGATGGCAAGCAGCTTTGCTTTTTCATCGCTTTTTCCGTAAATGAAATTCGCTTCGGAAGGATAGAAATGAACCTTTCTGCATTCTCTGATTTTATTGTACACGCGATTGCGTTCACTGACTGTCAGATCTCTCATTTTCATGATTTCATCGTGATGAGAAAGCACGATGCAGGCGATCTTCATGGAAACGCTGTTCAGCGCGTACGGCACAAAGGCAGGAATCAGTTTCTTCATATTGTCCGGACTGCTGATCAGAAAACCTGTGCGGATGCCCGCAAGACCATACGCTTTGGAAAGCGTTCTTGTCACATACAGATTGCCGTATTCTTCAAGAAGACTGATGGAGGAAGGCACACTGCTGAATTCGATATACGCTTCATCGGCGATCACCGGAATATCATCAAATGCTTCAAGGATCTTTCTGATCTCTGCTTCTTTGAGAAGATGGCCGCTCGGGTTGTTCGGATTGGAGAACATGACCATGGAAACACCGTTCTTCTTTCCTTCCGCGATGAAGGCATCAATATCAAACGTACCGTCTTCTTCTGTTTTGAATTTGACGACTTCCGCTTCATAGGAAGATGCGTAGTAGTCATACATGGAAAAATCAGGCTGAAGCGTATACAGCTTCTTTCCTTCCGAAAGGAATGAGCCGATCAGAAAGCCGAGCATCTGGTCCGATCCGTTGCCGGCAAGGACCATGTCACTGCTTACCCCGATGACCTTTGCGTAAGCTTCGCGCAGTTCAGACTGGCCGCTGTCAGGATAGCGGTTGAACGCGAGATTCCTGACGGCTTCCGTGATTTCCTCACGCAGCGTATCCGAAAAACCGGCTGTATTTTCATTGGCATTGAGCAGGATTCCTTCCTGCACATGTGTCTCATAGGTTATCGTTTCTTTCATATTCTGACTCTGGCCGCATTGGCATGCGCTTCCAGCTCCTCTTCTTCCGCCATTGCAATGATGTATTTTCCGTATTCACGCACCGCCTCCTCTGTGTAGTGCAGGAAGGAGGACGTCTTGACAAACGCGTCGACGCCGAGGGCGCTGGAGAATCTCGCAGTGCCGCTGGTCGGCAGTACGTGATTGGTTCCGCCGAAATAGTCGCCGATCGATTCGCATGTCCAGTAGCCGAGGAATACAGAACCGGCATTCTCGACGAGATTCAGACAGGACATCGGACCTTTGACCATCAGTTCAAGATGTTCCGGCGCGATCGCATTTGAGAAGCGGATGCAGTCCTCAATGGAATCACAGACAATGGCTGTGCCGTAATCTCTGAGAGAGGCTTCCACGATTTCCTTCTTGGGCAGAACCGCCGACTGTTTCTTCAGTTCGGCATTGACTTCTTCCAGCACCTTCTCCGACGTTGTGAGAAGGATTGCGGATGCCATCGGATCGTGTTCCGCCTGGGAAAGCAGATCGGCTGCCGTAAAGACAGGATCCGCCCCTTCATCGGCGATGACAAGGATCTCGGAAGGTCCGGCGATCATATCGATGTCGACCTTTCCGTAGACGAGCTTCTTGGCAGCTGCCACATAGATGTTGCCCGGGCCGGTGATCTTGTCAACGGAAGGAATTGTCTCGGTTCCGTAGGCAAGCGCTGCGATTGCCTGGGCGCCGCCGATCTTGTAGATCTCCGTCACACCGGCAAGGCGGGCCGCGTAGGCGATGTTCGGATTGATGCCGCCGCTTTTGTTGGGAGGCGTCACCATGACGATGCGCCTGACGCCTGCCACATGGGCGGGAATCGCATTCATCAATACGGACGAAGGATACTGCGCTCTTCCGCCCGGCACATAGATGCCGCAGGAAGAAAGCGGCAGGACTCTCTGGCCGAGATAGATGCCGTATTCCTTGTTCTGAATATAGGACTGACGGATCTGTGCCCGGTGGAATGCTTCGATGTTTTTCTTTGCCCTCTGCATCGCGTCGCAGAATGCGGGATCACACTGTTTCACCGCTTCATCCAGCTCTTCTTCCGTAACGCGGAAATTCTCAACGTCAATGCCGTCAAACATGCGGGTATAGCGCTTTGCGGCTTCGTCTTTGTTCTTTCTGACATCCTGCAGAATTTCCGTTACCTTCACCAGGATATCGGCGCTGATTTCCTGTGTTCTGCTGTCAAGATATTCACGCAGCGCGGCGCTGTCACTCTGACTGATTCTTCTGAGCATCTTCTTTCACGATCCTTTCCAGA
This sequence comes from uncultured Erysipelotrichaceae bacterium, assembly GCA_900320455.1. Classification (GTDB taxonomy): domain Bacteria; phylum Bacillota_I; class Bacilli_A; order Erysipelotrichales; family Erysipelotrichaceae; genus Bulleidia. The sequence continues at coordinate 8,372 of ONSK01000234.1, forward strand.
TCACTGACGAACGTCATGATCTCATCCCTTTTCATTTTGAAGCTTGCCTTGTTCACAATGACTCTGGCGCTGATCTCAGCCACCGTGTCATAAACGACAAGTCCGTTTTCCTTTAATGTTGTGCCAGTCTCCATGATATCCACGATTCCATCGCAGAGTCCGAGCACCGGTGCGAGTTCCACCGATCCGTCGATCTTGATGATTTCCACGTCCATGCCGCGGGAGCGGAACCAGTTTCCGGCGACTTCCGGATATTTGGATCCGATGCGGACGTGTCCGCTTTTTTCCAGCGGGTTGTGTCCGGCGAGTCCGGCAACGATGAAGCGGCATTTCCCGATCTGAAGATCCAGCATTTCGTAGTAATCCTTGCCGCCTTCCATCAGGGTATCCTTGCCGACAACACCGACATCCGCAACGCCGTGTTCCACATAGGTGATGCAGTCATTTGCCTTCACCAGGAAGTAGCGGATATCTTTTTTGGTATCTTCAAATACGAGGGCTCTGCCCTTGTCACGCAGCTTTTCTGTTCCATAGCCGCATCTTTCCAGCATCTCGACTGTGTTCTTTTCCAGTCTGCCTTTTGTCAGCGCGATTGATAAGCTCATTTCCCCGCCTCCTCAGGTACCAGTTCAACTGGTCCCTCTTTCCGCATTTCCTTTGCCCTGCGCAGCGCGTCTACGATCTGATCCGGCTTGTAATACAGCTTGCGGACCGGCTTCTCTTCACTCTGCAGGGCATCCAGCAGGATGTCGAGCTTGACGCCGAAGCCCACCGCCGGCAGATCCCTTCCCAGCTTTTTCAGCAGCTGGTCATAGCGGCCGCCGGATAAAACCGAAGTGCCGATGCCGCTGACGTAGCCGGAGAAGATGATGCCGGTATAGTAATCCAGATGCGGCACCTTGCCAAGGTCAAATTCAACATGGCTGTCATAGCCAAGCGCCTTCAGATCTTCATAGAGCTTCATCAATCTTCCGGCTTCCTTCTTCAGCTCTTCGCTGAATATGTACTACTCCGCTTCCTGCGATGCGGTTTTTCCGTTCATCAATGGAAGTTTCAGGAAGAAGGCACGGATCTCTTCGGAAAGATCCATTCCCTTCAGCTTCTCTGCCGTTTCGGGAATCGCCTTGCGGTCGATCAGATCCGCGAGAACTGCCGCATCCTCGGCACTGATGCCTGCCTGGGAAACCGCCAGCTTGTAGAAATCGGAATTGCCGATTTCCAGAATGTAGTCGGATACGCCCCAGGTTTCCATCACGTCCAGCGCGCAGCAGAGCACTTCCAGATCTGATGAGGAGTCAAGACCGATCAGCTCCACGCCGCAGTCTGTCACCTCATTGCGCTTGCCGGCAAATGCCTGGCGCACCTTGTACACGTTGGAACAATAGGAGAAGCGCAGCGGCGGGGCCACGTTGGCGTATTTACTGACGCAGACTCTGGCAATCGGCAGCGTCATGTCCGTGCGCAGCGCGAGGATCTGGCCGTTTTCATCAACGAATTTGTACATCGTCTCTTCCTTCAGAGACGTGTAGGTGTTCTGGTATGTGGAATAGAATTCAAGCAGCGGCGTCTCGATCTGTCTGAAGCCGTAGCTTTCAAACACCTGAAAGATCTTCTGCCGAAGCGTTTCTTTTTTCACACAGTCTTCCGGGAACAAATCCCGGGTACCGGATGGGATCTGGATCTGATTCATAGCGTCCTCCTGTAAACAAAAAGACGTCCGCACACGGGACGTCTGAACGTGGTTCCACCCTGCTTCGCTGTTTCCTCACGGAATACAGCCTCACGAAGTACAGTCATACTTCTGTGCTGTAACGGGCACACCCGTCATTTCCTACTGCAGGTTCAGAAATGCGGTTCGGGGATGTGTTTTCAGCAGAGGCGTTCTGTCCTTTCTCAGCATCCGGACTCTCTGTATTTGCGCGGATTCCGCCTACTTTTTCCCTTCATTACCTTATTCAGTAAAATAATAGCATTAAGAGAATCACAGTCAACCGAAAACTTTACATTTCTGTATGAAAATGTTTTCAATAAGAACAGCCTTTGCGGACATATTCCTCAAGACAGAGATCATCGCGGACCATTGCCTCAGCGGCTTCCTTCCCGACATAGCGGTAATGCCAGTCCTCGTTGTTCACGCCGGTGATATCGCTTTTGTCAGTGCGGTAGCGCTGCACAAAGCCGTATTCCGCGGCATGTTCATGAAGCCAGTCCGCCGTTTTCTGATTCAGATATCTGTCCTTGGAATTGATATCAACACAGAGTCCTGTCTCATGTTCGCTGGTTCCGGGAGGCAGCACCCATTTTTCTGTTTCCGCCTTTGCCTCATCATGGCTCATTCCCTGATCGATATAGGACTGGATCCTGCGCTCAAAGATCTCTTCCTGCTTTTCTCTGGAACGGTAGCCGCTTCTGACATACAGTGTGACACCCTGCGCTCTTGCCTGATCGAACATCTCCTGCAGATACGGATACATTCTCTCATCCACATATTCGCCGTTTGACAGCTTCAGCAGCTGCGCCTCATAGCTTTCCGGAAGCGGATGATCACGGTTGACAAGAATCAGGTTCCATTCCCGGCAGGATGCCGGAATGCTTTCTTTCTGCACCGATTTCACCGTCAGGAAAATCCCGGCAAATACCAGTACGGCAATCGCCGGCAGAATCCCGAGTCTCAGTTTCCTTTTTCTTTTCTTAGCCATCTCCACTATGGTAACAGAATCCTATCCTGAAGTTCTTAATTCTTTCTGAACATTGAAAAACAGGCCGTGATTACAGCCTGTAGAGTTCGGTATATTTCTTCGTGATGTATTCTGTCCAGAAACGCGGACTGAAGTCTTCGCCGCATGCCCTGCGGATGATTTCATCCGTGGAAAGGAAAGCGCCCCAGTGCTGCACATGTTCCTTCAGCCAGGCAAAGATTTCTTCCGTTCTGCCTTCTCTTAACAGATCATCCACATTAATGTCTTTTCGCATCGCGGCATTGAACTGCGCTGCGAAGGCACTGCCGAGGGCATAGGTCGGAAAGTATCCGAAGTAAGCGTACGGCCAGTGCATATCCTGCAGGATGCCGGACTGCGCATCCGGTACTTCCAGCCCAAGGTATTCATGGTACATCTGATTCCATACTTCATCGAGATGGAGGATATCAGGATCATCGCTGAACATCCTCTTCTCAATTTCATAGCGGATCATGATGTGCAGCGGATATGTCAGCTCATCCGCCTGGGTGCGGACCAGCGTTGCCTCGGTTCTGTTCAGTGCCCGGCAGAATGTTTCCGGCGTGATGCCGGCAAGCTCTGCGGGGAATACTTCCTGCAGTAGAGACAGGTTGTACTGCCAGAAGGCAATGCTGCGGCCAAGGTGGTTCTCACAGAGTCTTGACTGAGATTCATGGAGGCCGGCGGACATTGCCCTGGCTAATATCGTACCTTCATATGCTGGATCGATCTGGTGTCCGAACCAGGCATGACCGATCTCATGGACAGAGGAGAGAATCGCGGCGCTGACGTCATGTTCACGGTATTTTGTCGTAAAGCGGATATCGCCTGCCGTGACCGGCGTTGTCAGCGGATGCTCGGATTCAGAGATCCTGCCCCACTCTTCCGCAAAGCCCATGTACTTCAGAATCTGCGGCATGAACGCGCGCTGCTTTTCTGCCGGATAGTACTGGTGCAGGAAACTGTCATCGATCTGATCTTTTGTTCTGATCTGTTCCAGCAGGGAAACCGCGCATGTTCTGATTTCCCTGAAGAAAGCATCATAGCGGACAGTATCCCATCCCTTTTCATGATCATCCAGAAGCAGATCATACAGCTTCTGCCCTTCCTGAAGACGCGGTTTCTGCAATGCTCTGTACGCCTCTGTAAGATCCTGCAGATACGGCGCGTAGGACTTCCAGTCGGCTGCCGGCTTGTATTTCAGCCAGGCCGCGATGCTTTCCGCAAGCACCTTCCGGTACTGTTCATAATCTTCTTTTCTGACGGAGAGTGACTGTTTCATCCGGTTCAGATGAAGCTTTGCTCTCTGTTTCAGTACAGGATCTTCATCCTGTGCGGATAGACGTTCCAGCACAGGCAGAATCGTTTCATCATGTTCGATTTCAAACATCTCCGATGCCAGGATCACTGCCATGGATTCCCTGTACTTTCTGCCCTGGACCGGGGCATTGTTTCCATCCAGCCCGTGCAGTGTCATTGCATAGGAATAAGCGCTCAGCTTCTTTTCCCATGCCTCAAAACGTTCTGTATCATTCATTGCCTGTCTCCTTCATGCAGGGAAGCGTACTGCCGCCGTACGGCATGATGATCACCGATGCGTCCGCCGGATATTTCGCGGAAGCTTTCTCGTAGGCTTCCTGCAGTGAAGGCGCGTATTTCAGAATGGTTTTCTTCACCGTTTCCGGCTCCATGTCGCTTACCAGCATGATATCCGCGTGCATTGATACGGCTCCGATGGCAGCTGCCTTGTGGGCACCAAGAATAAAGTGTTTCCGGATATCCTCCGTCATCTGCTTTCCGTTGTCATAGCCTGTCATCCATTCCTCAAAGCGGGCATTGCCGAAACCTTCCTTACAGCTGCCGCAGACGATGATGGTACCGCCGTCTCTGACCGCGTATTTGGCGTTGTCGAGCGCCTTCTGCGTCTGGTAAAGATTCAGATCCTTCGGCGCGCCGCCCTGGCTGACAACGACGATATCCGCCCTCTCATCAATGGGACGGCGGTAGAATCTGTCGAGATACGCGCAGGCATCACGGTGGGCCGCGGTCATATCACCGCAGGCAGCGTAGACGATTTCCTTGTGAGCGTTGAGCACGACGTTGACAATGAAGTCACCGGGACAAAATGAAGCGGCTTCCTCTATGTCAGCGCGGACGGGATTGCCTTTCAGCTTTCCTGCGCAGGCGGCAGGATCCGTCATGAAGCGGTGATTGCTCTGGATCGCCGCAGGCACGGACATGCCGGGCATGACTGCCTTGGCACCGCCTGAATAGCCGGCGAAATAATGGTATTCAACATTGCCGAGCAGGATGCGGAAATCCGCCTCGGCATATCTTCTGTCAAGATCGACAGGTGTTCCTCTGGAAGTGACACCGAGATGAACGGTATTTTCAAAGTCGGAATCCTCGCAGCGGATCCTGTCATAGATTTCATCCGAGACGAGATGTCTCTTTTCTTCTTCCGTCTGATTGCGGTGAGAACCGCGGCCGAAAAGAACCGTGATATCCTCATTGCGGACTCCGGCTTCATGCAGTTCATCCAGCAGAGGCGGAAGAATCTTCCACGAGGGGCATGGACGTGTGATATCACTTGTCACGATGACGATGGATTCACCCGGTTTCACCATCTCTTTCAGACGCTTTGTGCCGATCGGTGACTGCAGGGCTTCTCTGACAGCGGCTTCCTCATCGGGATGTTCCGGCATGTCATCCGGCGCAAGCATTGTGACACAGTGGGTATCCTTTGTGTCCAGGGTCTCTTCCCTGGTTCCGATCCTGATATCGTACTTCATATCAGTCAGTGATCACACGGACGCGGATCACGCCGTCCAGTTCATTTAACATCCGTACGGACTCATCCTTGACATCGCTGTTGACGTCAAAGACGGAATACGCGTAGGCACCCTGGGACTTGTTTGTCATGTTTTCAATGTTGATGCCTTCATCAGAGAAGACAGGCATGATCTTGGCCAGAATACCGGGAATATTTCTGTGAATGATGCAGATGCGGGATTTGCCGGATCTCTCCAGGAATACCGTCGGCATGTTCACGGAATTGCGGATGTTGCCGTAACGGAGATATTCATCGATCTCCTGGGCTGCCATACGGGCGCAGTTGGTTTCGGATTCCACTGTTGTTCCGCCCAGGTGCGGGGTCAGGATGACGTTCTCTGTTTCAATCAGTCTTCTGGTCGGGAAGTCGGAAACAAACTTCGCCACCTTGCCGGATTTGAGCGCTTCAATGATGTCGTCTTCATTCACAACCCCGCCTCTTGCGTAGTTGATGATGCGGACACCGTTCTTCATCTTCGCGATGCTTTCTTTATTGATCAGATCCTTCGTGTCTTCCTTCAGCGGAACATGGAGTGTGATGTAATCGCTGTATTTCAGAAGATCATCCAGTGAGGAAACGCGGAATACATGGCGTGAGATCTTCCATGCGGCATCAACGGAAAGGAACGGGTCATATCCGTATACCTTCATGTTCAGATTCAGCGCGACATTGGCAACCATGGAACCGACGTTGCCGGTGCCGATGACACCGAGCGCCTTGCCGGCATATTCCGGTCCGGCAAACTGTTTCTTGATTTTCTCCATGCGCACTTCCACAGGTCCTTCACTGTCGTCATATGTATAGACCCATTTCATTGCGTTGAAGATATCACGGCCTGCCATGGACATGCCGAACAGAAACAGTTCCTTGACACCGTTGGCGTTTCCGCCAGGTGTGTTGAAGACAACGATTCCCTTTTCAATGCATTCATCAACAGGAATCGTGTTGTATCCGATACCGGCTCTGCCGATGCACTTGAGACGCGGGTTGAAGCTGTATCCGTGCATGTCGGAAGCACGGACGAAGATTGCATCTGGATCCTTGATATCATCGCCGATTTCATACTGGTCGGCTGTCAGAATTTCCCGGCATGACGGGGAGATATTATTCAATGTTTTGACCTTATACATAAATGAACGCTCTCCTGTTATCTTGTGGACTATTATACACATTTTTTACCGTAAGAAACATGCGTATTCAAGTCAGAATGATATTATCTGCTTACAAACATACAGAGGTATTTTATGAAGACATCCAGGTTTATGGCTGCCGCGGCAGCGATGATTCTCAGTATCAGCACCCTCACTCCTCTCAAGGCAAATGCCGAATCAGCTTCCGGCAGTATCGGCGAGGATCTTGCATGGCAGATTTTCGGCTCGGGAAATCAGCTGACGCTCACCATTTCCGGCACCGGCGAAGCGGATTATTATCAGCCGGGCGTCTGACGGATGACGGCATCCGTCTGCGCTTAAGGGCAGAGGACATCGTTGCCATGGCGGATCAGACCTCCGTAAATTCACAAAGAAGGATGAAACGGTTGCCGGCGATATCCGCATCGGCGCTGCCGAGGGTGAAGCGATGCGCATTCCCGGCCGGTGCATGAAACAGCTGAAGGAGAAATACCCTGCCATCCAGTATCATCTGTATGCCGGTGATACGGAGATGTTGAAGGAGAAGCTGGAAAGCGGATTCCTTGATTTCCTGATGATCGCGGAAGATCCCGATCTTTCCCGTTTTCACAGCATTCCGATGCCTCTCAAAGACAGATGGGGACTGATCATCCGGAATGATGATCCGCTGGCGCAGAAGGAAACAATCACGAAAGAGGATCTGATGGAGATCCCTCTCATCATTTCAAGGCAGGCGCTTCATCAGGATCTGCGGATTCTCTTCGGCGATGACGCCCACCGGATCCACATCGCGGCAACCTATGACCTGGCGCATAATGCATCCCTGCTTGTGCAGGAGGGATACGGCGCTCTGCTTGCCTTCGATCATCTCGCTGACCTGGGTCCTTCTACCGGTCTCACCTTCCGCAGCATTTCCCCTGCCCTGTATACCTCGATGCATCTGATCTACCGCAAGTATCAGATCTTCTCACCGCAGGCGGAAATCTTCCTGGATGCCGTAAGCAGACTTGCGGAAGAATGATCATAAGAAAAAAAGCCTTCGACAGGCTTTTTTTCATGGTGCCCATGGTCGGGCTCGAACCGACACGGCATCGCTGCCGGGAGATTTTGAGTCTCCTACGTCTACCAGTTCCATCACACGG
>ONSK01000108.1 GCA_900320455.1 uncultured Erysipelotrichaceae bacterium
ATCAATGATCAGCTGAAGACAGCGAAGGGAGGAGGACTCTGTCAGCTGTCGAACATGCTGTACTGGGTGTTCCTGAATTCCGAACTGACGGTGACGGAACGCCATCCTCACAGGATCATGGATTTTCCCGATCCGACGATGCAGATCCGCGGGACGGACGCGACGATTGCCAGCGGCTGGCTGGATCTCAAGGTGAAGAATACGACTGCCTTCACCTATCAGATCCTAACGGAATTTGCCGGTGATGATATGACTGTGATCCTGAAGAGTGATGATCCCGTAAAGCACGCCTATATATTCCGCAATGACAATACCGTCTATGAAAGAAGAGACGGTCATATCTATGAAGATACCGACGTGCTCAGATGCGATGTGCTTACAGGAACAGAGCGCAGACTGTACCGGAACCATACGGAAATCGGATATCCGCTGCCGGCAGGCACAGTAATCAGAGAAGGAGGAACAGACAGATGAAGAAAACAATCGCAGTGATCTTCGGAGGAAGATCACCTGAATATCATGTTTCACTGCAGTCAGCTGCGGCAGTGATCAGAAATATCAATACAGAAAAATACAGAGTTGTGATGACTGGTATAGACAGTCTTGGAAACTGGCATGTGTTTGAAGGCAGCACAGAAGAAATTGAAAAAGATACATGGAAGGATTCTTCTGCTTTGAAACCTGCGGTTCTGTCTTTGGATCATGAAGGAACACACTGTCTTCTGACATTCGGAGAAGAAGGACAGGATATGATTCCAATCGATGCGGCATTTCCCGTAATGCACGGGGCGTATGGGGAAGACGGCAGGCTGCAGGGAGCGCTTGAGATGGCAGGAATTCCGGTGATCGGCTGCGGCATGATGTCCTCCGCTCTCTGCATGGACAAGCTGCTTGCCCACCGCATTGCCTCCTCCTGCGGGATTCCATGCGCGGAAGGAACATGCGTAAACAGGTATGATGAGAACACCCGCAAAGCGGCAGAGGCAATCGGCTATCCGCTGTATGTCAAACCGTTAAGGGCCGGATCATCTTACGGCATCAGCCGTGTCTGTTCATCAGAAGAACTTGAAGAAGCGGTAAGGAATGCGCTTCGGTATGACAGCACCGTGATTATGGAAGAAGAAATCCGCGGATTTGAAACCGGATGTGCAGTGATTGAAAAAGACGGTCTGTTTATGGGACGCCCAGACAGGATCATCCTGCAGGATGCCTATTATGACTATACGGAAAAATACAATCCGAAGAATTCTGAAATCCAGTGCCCGGCGCCGTTTGATGCGGAGCTGAGTGAAAGAATCAGAAAAGCAGCCGAAGCTGTCTGGCATGCGCTTGGCTGCACAGGGTTTGCGCGTATTGATCTCTTTGTGAGTGAAGAGGGAATAATTTATTTCAATGAGGTCAATACCATTCCCGGCTTTACTGCCCACAGCCGTTTTCCGAAAATGATGGAAGCTGCCGGCATTTCGTTTCCGGAACTGATTGATCTGATCATTGAAGAAAGGCTGAAGAAGGAAGGAGAAACCGCATGACAGCCGTAAACAGACCGTATGAAGGAAGGGCATGGATCGAGCTGGACGGCAGTGCTCTGCGGCAGAATCTTTCATTCTTCACAGAGAGAGCGCATGGCAAGAAGGTGATTCCGGTACTGAAGGCAAACGCCTACGGATACGGGGAAACGGAGATTATGTCTCTTCTGCAGGATACAGAGACAGAGATGATTGCCTGCGCATGCATCGAAGAAGCTGTTTCTCTGCGTGAAAACGGCTGGAACAGAGATATTCTGATTCTCGGATATACATGTCCCCAGGATTTTGATCTGCTGGAACAGTATGACGTCACCCAGACGCTGCCGGATCACGCCTATGCCTGCCGGCTGAATGAGAGCGGCTGTGAATGCATGGTGCATATTGCCGTGGATACGGGAATGCACAGAATCGGCTTTTCCTGGGAGGATCCGGAAAGCATTCTGGATGTGTTTGCCTTTGATCATCTGAAGGTCACCGGGATGTTCACGCATCTTTGCACAAGTGACAAAACAGAAAACAGCGATTTCACGGACATGCAGATCAGAAGGATGGAAAAGACTGCGGAATACATCAGAAAACAGGGAGAGGATCCCGGAATCATACATATCTCGGCAACCTACGGAATCCTGAATTATCCGCGGATCAAAGAAGACGCGGTAAGACTGGGCATCGGTATGTTCGGTGTTCTGAATGATGAAAGTGACTCCAGAAAATACGGCGCAGTGCTGAAACCGGTGCTCTCTCTGCACGCAAGGGTGATTTCCGTGCGGAATCTGAAGCAGGGAGAATATGCCGGGTATGGCAAAGCGTATCAGGCAGAGAAGGATATGCAGATTGCGGCCATTTCCATCGGCTATGGGGATGGTCTGCCGAGAGATCTTTCCATGCGCGGCGGCTATGTTCTGATCCATGGTCAGAAGGCAAAGCTGATCGGCAGGATCTGCACCGATCAGGCACTGGCTGATGTAACAGGCATCGCGGCAGAAGAAGGCGATACCGTTACGCTTATCGGAAAAGACGGAAATGAGGAAATTACAGTAGGCATGTGGGCGGAATGGGAAGATACAATTACCATTGACGTGCTTACACGTCTCAGCGCAAGACCTGCCCGGATCATCAAAAACTATTCGTAAGCATAAAAGAAGACCCTGAGGATGTCATTCCCCAGGGTCTTCTTTTTCAGTAATCGTATCTGCGGATCTCGCAGTTGCGGACGCCGAAGGAAGCGAATTCCTCATTGGTCATGTCACGGAAGTACGATTCAATGATGCGCACCAGCCCGTTGTGGGCGGCGATCAGATACACGGTATCCTCCTGTGAAGTGATTTCATCCAGCAGAGAGTAAACGCGGTGGGCTGTTTTCAGCATGGTCTCGCCGCCTTCATAGCTGTCGATGAAATGTGTCTTGGCAATCCTGAAATCTTCACCATTGCGGGGTGTTCCCTCATATCTGCCGAAGCGCTGCTCGATCAGCTCATTCCGCACTTCCAGGGGAACTCCCGTTGCCTTAGAGATGATCTCTGCCGTCTCCTTTGCCCGCTGCAGGGGAGAGGAGAGGATCCTGTCAAAACAGATGCCTTCCTGCAGGATGGCTTCCGCTGTCTTTCTGGCCTGTTCTCTGCCGGTTTCATTCAGCGCAATATCCGTGGCACCGCAGATTTTGTTTTCCGCATTCCACAGTGATTCACCGTGTCTTACAAAGTAGAAATGTCCCATAGTACAGATATTTTACCACAGACTTGAAATGCATGTATCCGATGATCACGGTGGTGATATATAATTTGAAATATGATGACAACGGAAGAAATATATGAATTGATACTGCGAACAGTGCGAAGCGGCATGGAGCTTGTCCGCGATGGTCATGTTTTTATCATTGCCGCATGCGTTATCTTCAGTATTACCGCCTCGCTGGATATCATGAGAAAAAACGGAAAGAAGGCATATCTTTCGAGGCTGACAACAGACAGGAAATACCATTACGGCCTGATCGCGGGAGTGATCCTGCTGGCAGGCTGGGTTACGACAAAAGCAATCGGATATAACGTGCTCTGTTCCGTGCTTTCTGTTCTGGCAGTGCTTGCGGCGCTTTCAGGCGCTTTCTTCCTGCTGAGATGGCAGAAGATGGGAATCCTTTTAACGTACATGTCCCTGCTGTTTTCTGCAGGTGCGATGGATGCCTGGCACAGCGCGGTCGTGGCCGCGGATATGCCGAATATCACTTCCTATAATCCCGGCGGCATGTATTCGCTGCTGATCGCGGCGGACTATCATTTCTTCCGGGCGGAACTGTTATGGATGGCTGTGTGCGGCATTATTGTCTTCAGCAGCGGCTACTATATGCAAAGAAGATTTCTCTTCAGCGGCGCGCCCGAGAAATTCGCGGTCTGCCCGCATTGCGGAAAACCTGCCGCAAAAGGCGAGAAATACTGCATCTGCTGCGGAACAAAACTGGAACAGACAACTGCATTTGATGCGCCGTATAAGATCCTGGATGAAGGGGAGTACTGTGGTGACTGCGGCGGCAAGCTCAGGGACGGCGTCTGTCCTTTCTGCGGTGAAAAGTCTTTGAAGCAGCAGGCAGCGGAATCATTTAAAAATGAAGTGATGACAAAGTTCAGGGGAATCCTTGCGGCTGTTATTACGCTTGTGCTTGCGTTTTCACCGGTGATCTTCTCCAAAACATGGGATCTCAGCAAAGGCAGTGCGGTATTGAACAACGAATACGTCGTGTATCTGCAGGAATTCCGTGAGAACAGGGAAATCGCGCAGGATGATGCCTGGTTTGACAGCTACCGGAGTGCTTACAGCGGACTGTACAGGAAAGACTGCGAATGGATGAGGATTCCCTGGCAGTCGGTCAGCCGCAATGATCTGGTATATTTCGTTCTCTATTCCGAGGCAAGCTGCCGTCAGACAGAGGCGATGGAATCGATCGATCACGCGATCCTGAAGGTGCGTCTTGGAGAAACTGTTTCCGATGAGGAATACAGTGAACTGACATCGGCGTTCAACGCTTCCATCGAAGACCAGAATGCCGCGGCTTTAACCGCAAGACAATACCAGCAGAGTGACGATATGTTAACCACGTTCTCCTCGATGATGATCGACGGACTGCGCTTCTGGACACAATGGGCGCCGATCCGCTATATTGCCGTACTGATGATGATTGCCGGCTTCAGCGCCGCTCTCAGCTTCCTTGGCAGCTTCCATGAGGAGACGGGTATCAGAACACCGTTCTCAAAGAAGAATCTCCATCAGGCAGATGTCTGGCTGACAGATCTTCTGGCAATGAAAGGACAGAAGGAAAAGGCTTCCGATCATTATGAATTCAAGAAATCCGGCAGACTGGTATGGCTGTACGGCATTGCCCTGGCATGTGTGATCATGATCTTCTCCTGGGCAGCCGCGAAGTACCTGCCGCAGGACAGTGAGGAAGCGGCATCCACGGAATACAGCAGCCTCTGCAGCGCGGTGCTGACAGACCGCTTTGATGACACAATGACGTGGATCACAAATCTCAACAGCAGTACACATGCGTTCACAGAAGAAGAAATCACTCAGATGATCACCTGCTTTGAAGCGCAGATCGCGGCAGATGAGGCGTATATCGCTTATGAGGGTGAAGCTGTCGATGATCCTGCATTTGATGAAAGAATGGATGCTTTCTGCGCTGAGGAAAAGGAAATCATCACTTCAATTCTCGATGCAGTCAGAAAGAGCCAGCGTCCGGATCATCAGCTGCTTGTGCGCTATACAGCATTAAGAGCAGACAGCTATAAAGACGTGATGCAGATGCATCTGAAGAAACTGATCGAGGATGCCGGCAATGGCATTATCGATCTTGCCGGATAGGAGAGAGATATGGATATCAGAAATCAATTCAGAATCACACAGACAGCTCCCACAGTCAGAGAACTGATGGGAATCGGCGGACTGGAAGATGCGGATATCTGCAATCCCGCGGTTCTGGCAAAGGCGGCATCGGTATACGGAGATCAGAAGCTGGAAAGAGTCCTGATGTACAATCCGGATGCCATCGCTCTCTGGCTGTATCAGAAATACACAGACCAGTTCATTCCGGTGATGCGTCACAGCGATCTCGCACTGCCTGTATGCTCAGTCATGCCGAGCGTCACTCCGGTGTGCTTCGCTTCAATGTACAGCGGCCTGGACCCGGAAAGACACGGCATCAAGGCATATGTGAAGCCGGTACTCAAATGCGAAACGCTCTTTGACGCGCTGATCAAAGCAGGAAAGAAACCGGTGATCATTTCAACTGCCGGTGACAGCATTTCCGAGATTTTCAAGGAAAGAGAAATGGAGTACATCTTCTGCGAGACGCCGGAAGAAGTCAATGAACAGGCAGAACGCATTCTGAAGGAAGACAGATATGATCTGATCACCGTATACAACGGGAATTTTGATGAACAGATGCACCGCACCGGTCCGGAATCGGAAGAAGCGCTCGCGATGCTGGATCGCAACGCGGCGGCATATGAAAAACTGGCATCGATCGCTGAAGAGATCTGGAAGGACAGACCGCATATGTGCGCGTTCCTGCCGGATCACGGCTGTCATGAGATTGACGGTGGTATGGGAAGTCATGGACTGGATATGGAAGAAGATATGAATATCATCCATTTCTACAGTTTCAAATAGGAGGCAGTATGGAAAGATGGCCATTTGAGAACGAGAAAGGCGTAAAAGAAACGCTGCAGTGCGATGTTCTTGTCCTGGGCGGCGGCATTTCCGGCTGCTTTGCGGCAATTGCGGCAGCGGAAAAGGGAATGAATACCATTCTTGTGGAGAAGGGAACCCTGATTCACAGCGGCGCTGCCGGAACAGGCATTGACCACTGGGAGAATGCCTGCACAAATCCCGGATGCACGATCACACCGGAAGAACTGGCATATGCCTATATCGACGAGCAGGAGCACTATTCCAACGGCATCGCCCACTACATTGAATGCCGGGAAGGCTACGACCGTCTGCTGGATCTTGAACGCTTCGGCGCGAAGATCCGGGACAATGACGATGAATTCGCCGGCGCCCCGTTCCGCGATGAAGAAACAAAACTTCTTTATGCCTATGATTATTCCGCGAAGTACACGCTGCGCGTATGGGGAACGACATTCAAGCCGGCACTGCTGAAACAGCTGAAAAAGCTCGGCGTCAGATTATATGAACGCTGCGAGGCGGTTTCGCTTCTGACAGAGGAAACAGACGGAAAGAAACGCGGAATCGGCGCTCTTGCGATGGATACGCATACCGCGAAGATGTATGTGATCCAGGCAAAGGAAACCGTTCTTGCGATGTCAAGACCTGCCAGAATCTGGCTGTACAATCCGGATATGACAGGGCTTTCAGAATTCCGTCCGATTCAGTGCATCGGCAGTGGACACGCGATGGGATACCGGGCTGGCGTTGCATTTACGATGATGGAAAAGAGCGTGCAGGGCGAATTCAGCGCTGCCGGAAGATCCTTTCCTCCCTATTCCACCGGAAACAACCACAACACCTGGTACGCGGCGACAATGGTGGATGCCCGCGGTGTCGAGATTCCCTATCTTGACAGAGACGGCAATGAACTGACATCCGTTGAGGCAAGATATTATCCCGTCAAGGGACAGAAGTTCTTCCTGAAGGGCGGTGCCATTGACGAACCGAAATATGAATACCGCGGACCGGAGACAATGCCGTTTGATCAGCTGATCGAAAGGGGATACCGTCTGCCGTTCTACGCGAATCTTTCCGATATGCCGGAATACGAGAGAAAGGCAATCTGGGGACTGATGGTCGGCCAGGAAGGAAAGACAAAAATTCCCGTCTATGAAGAACTGACAAAGCGCGGCTTTGATCCGGAAAAGCATCTTCTGCAAAGCTACGGAACCGGCTGGCAGTCGGCTTCCTTCCTGCCGCAGGAAAGACAGCTGTTCGGCGCTCCGGGCGGCATCATCACCGACTGGGATCTGAAGACAAATCTTGACGGCATCTATGCCTGCGGCGACCAGCTGTACGGCATGGACTGCGCCGGTGCTGCCTGCGCGACAGGCCACTACGCCGGCAGACACGCCGCTGAAGCTGCCAGAACATGTGCGCATGGCACAGTGGATGAAACGTTTGTGGAAAGCGAGATCAGCCGTCTGTACGCGCCGCTTGAAAAAGAAGACGGTATGGACTGGCGTGAGCTGAATATGGCAATTGCCAAGGCAATGCAGAACTACTGCGGCGGTGTGAAGAACGATGAGCTTCTGAAAGAGGGCATTGCTCTGCTGGAGAGCTACCGCAGAGAAGCGGTCCCGCAGCTTTCGGCTGCCAACCCGCATGAGCTGATGCGCACCCATGAAGTGCTGGATATTCTGGAAGTTGCCGGAATGATCCTCAATGCCTGTCTGATGCGCCGCAGCAGCAGCCGTCCGCTCTGCTTTGAAAGAACAGACACAGCACTGATTGATCCGGAAGAAGACAGACGCTATATCACGATCCGTCAGGAAAACGGCGTGATCACAGAAGGCAGCGTCAGTCTCGATTATTACGGCGATCTGAAAGAAAACTATGAGAAACATAACGGGGAGGTGTCTCATGAATAAGGAATTCAAAGCCAGGATCATCTCCTCCAGCAACCGTCCGATCCGCTATGATGAAAGTCTCTGCATCGGCTGTCACAGATGCGCGGCAGCCTGCCAGGCGGACGTGCTGATCCCGATGGAGAAGGGAAAGCCTCCCGTTGTCATGTATCCGGGAGAATGCTGGTACTGCGGAGCGTGCGTGATGGAGTGCCCGGTGGAAGGTGCGATCCGTCTTGAACATCCGCTGATGAACAGAACAAAATTCATCGAGAAAAAGATGAAAGGACACAACGAATGAAAAGATATCTGAATTATCTGCTTGCGCTGACACTGCTTGCCAGTGCTGCTGCATGCGGAAAAAAGGAGACCCCGGCACCATCGGAAGAACCAGCTTCTGTGACAGATCCCGCGGAAAGCGCTGCCCCGGAAGCTTCAGAAACACCGGAAGCCTCAGAGACACCGGAAGCACAGAACGGATATACGCTGTTCAGTGCCGACGGTTTCACATTCGAACTGCCGCAGGACTGGTTCGGCCAGAATGCCGGCAGCTCCACCTACTTCCAGAACAAAACGGATTCTCTGCTGATCGGCTTCAGCGGCAGTGAGGAAACCTTCAGCGCCGATACCTATGATGAAAAGTGGGTGACGGAACAGCTGGAGGAACAGAACCTGCTGGAAGAAGGATCGATCGAGGTCAGCCACGGGCAGCCGTACGATTATACCGCGTACACATTTTATGATTTCGAGAGCCAGGTCAGGGTATATCACTTCCGCAAAGGAAACGAGATCAAAGTCCTGACGATCTGGAATGAGAACGGTGAGATTTCCGTATACAAGGACATCGTTGATCACTTCCTGGCCACACTGAAGATCAACTGAGAACGGTGATATGACAGACACCATTGTAAAAATGCACTACATCTGTCCGCACTGCGGGAAAACAACTGTGTTTGACGGCTTGGCGGAAGCAGATCTCACGGACAATCCGGATCTGTACGCGCGGATCATGCGCGGCGAGACATTCCGGGATACATGTGCCTTCTGCGGCACGGAAAACAAAATCATTTACGATATGCGCGCCTTCAGCACGAGAAAGCATTATTCCGTACAGCTTTCCGCGCCTAAGCACAGAGATCTTTACGCCAGGAAATTCACAATGATGATGAACGGCGGAGACCGCACGGTCTTCCGCATCACTTCATCGCTGAATGCCTTCAAGGAGAAGATTTCCATCTTTGAGGCAGGTCGCGATGACCGGGTGATTGAAGCGGCCAAGCGCATCGTGATGGAAGAAGCGCTGAAGCTGGAGAAGGATCTGCGTCAGGATTTCATCCGCTGGTTTCATGATGCGCGGAATGACAGGGAATACTGGCTTCTGCTCGGCAATGACGGAAAGCTGAGACGGATTCCGTTTGATCCGGCGGTATACGCGGAAACAAAGGAAATCCTGCTGTGGAGTGAGGAAGAAAGCTTCTTCATCGATGCGGAGTGGAGTGAAAGGGTAATGGCTCTTGCGTCCGGAAGACGCAGGGCATAACAGAAGGGAGTTCAGAATGACAGGAAAAAAAGCAGGTCTTCTCGTACTGCTGGAAGTGCTGCGGGAAGAAACAGATGAAAAACATGTGCTGACATGCCGCGAGATTCTCGATCTTGTGAAGAAACGCAGCGGTATCAGTCTGAACCGGAGAACGTTCTACAGTTCGCTTGTCCTTCTTGAAGAACACGGCTTTGAAGTATCAAAGCCCTCGGACAACGGCAAGGGATATTACCTTCTGAGAAGAGAATTCGAAATGAGTGAAGTGCTGATGCTTTGCAACGCGATTCACGCTTCCAATTTCATTTCCTCTGCCTCCAGCAACGATCTGATCCGCAAGCTGCTTGCCAGCCAGAGCAGATATGAGCGCCAGTCCTTTTCCGATGCCGTATATCTGCCCAACAGGAAGAAGACGGAGAATCAGGAACTGCTTCTGAATATCGAAGTCCTTTCGGAATCGATCCAGAAGCGTCTTCCGGTATCCTTCACGTATCTTACCTATAACAGAAAGGGAAGGCTGGTTGCCCGCCGGAAGGAACCGTATATTACGGAACCACGCTATATTGTCTACAACGACGGCCGGGGATATATGATCTGCACGTCACCGAATCATCCTGGATTCTCTCATTACCGGCTGGACAGAATGAAGAAGGTTGTCCTGATGGATGAAAAAACTGCGCCGCTTGGAACGGACATGGACCCGTATTCCTATACAAAATCAAAGCTGTTCATGTTTGCCGGAGACAACATCACGGCAGAACTGAAATGCAGTGAAAAGATTCTGTCACAGATGCTGGATATCTTCGGACCGGGCACCGAGATTCTGGATGATGAAGAGGGATTCTTCCGGATGCATGTGGAAGCGCCGGAACAGGGAATCCTCTGGCTTGTGCAGGAATATCTTGACAGCATCACGATTCTTTCACCGCAGAGTCTGAAGGAAAAGCACAGGCAGATTCTGCTGGACGCATTGAAGCGGATGGAGTGAAACAGAATCTTTACCTTTCAGGGAATACAGTGTAATCTTGATAATGTTATATCAGGAGAGAATCATGAAGAAATTGATCAGGCTGCTGAGCGCGGCATTGCTGGTATGCGCGCTCGGGTGTTCAACACCGCAGGACAGAGAAAACAGAAAACCGATGGATCTGGACGTTCTGAAAACAGCTTATACCAAAATTGCCAGCATCAAGGTAACAGGCGGCGCGGAAGAAAGAGAACTCTCGGCCAGTGAGCTGATGTACTTCTCACTGTTTATGAACAATCTCGAAACGCTGACTGTGCTCAAGGATGAGGAAGTGCCTGCTGATCCGATCGTTCTGAAGGTGCTGACAAGATCCACGGAAGATGATATTTCCATCAAGAGTCCGTATCTGTATGTCAACGGATACTGGTTCAGGGTGGCTGATGCGGAACTGGAAAACCTGGACCGCATGCAGGATATCGTATTAAACGGTCTGGACTGATGAAGTCATCCCTGCGGGGGATGGCTTTTTTCTGCCTTAAATAATCGCATGGGATTGAACGCATGCTGTTGAATTGGAGCCTTCTTCATTGTATGATTTGAATGAAAGAGGGAAATGCCATGCATGATAATGATATAGGCATCCTTCTCAAGAAGATCAACGATCTGATGGAGAAGAGTGCGAACCGCGACATGAAGGAATCGGGACTGACGTTTTCTCAGCATCATGTGCTTGTGTTTCTGAAGAAAAGAAAAGGTGAACCGGCAAGCCTCAAGGAGGCAGAAAGGGAATTCAAAGTTGCCCAGTCAACGATGGCCGGTCTTGTCTGCAGGCTGGAGGAAAAGGGACTGATTGAGTCCTACTATGATCCTTCAGACAAGCGGGTGAAGATGATCCGTCTCAGCAGCGAGGGAAGCAGGATCGTTGAAAAGACGCACCGGAATTTCAAGGCGGCGCAGAAACTGCTGGTCAAGGGACTCAGCGCTGAGGAGAACGCCAAGCTTCTGGAGATGCTGAAAACAGTGTATGAAAACGTCCTGGAGGCGCAGGACGAGTGAATGAAGGAGGAATACGATGCTGAAAATACTGATGAGTGAGATCGGTGAGTACAGACGG
>ONSK01000198.1 GCA_900320455.1 uncultured Erysipelotrichaceae bacterium
ATATGCGCAGGAAATCTGAAATCCTGTGCAGTATTCATGAAAAAAAGAGCTGCCGATCTGATTCAGCAGCTCTTTTCATATGTTTTTGCGGTGATTACTGTTCAGCCGGTTCCATGACGTCTTTGCCGTGCTTGCAGATGGGGCACTGGTAGTCATCCGGCAGCTCGCCGTCGCATTCTTCGAAGTAGCCGCAGATGGAACATACATAGCCTTTCTTCTTCGGCTTTGTCTCACCTGCCACATATTCGAAGTCATCCTTGCCGTGCTTGCAGAGCGGACATACATAATCATCCGGGAGTTCCTTTCCTTCCTGGAAGTATCCGCAGATCTTGCATACCCAGCCTTCTTTCTGTTCGGAAACAGGCTTTTTCTTCGGCTTGATGTCAGCGTGGTAGTATGCGTATGTTGCGCTCGGCTTGTCAGAGAGAACCTTGGCGTCCACAACGTTTGCGATAAACAGTGTGGATACACCGAGATCGATTGTCTGGATCACTTCGCATCCGAATACCGCATTTGTGTACTTCGGAATATAGCGGATGCCGTTAGCCAGTCTGTCATTGTATGATACTTCCGCAAACTTATCGACATCTCTGCCGGAACGGAAGCCGAATGCTTCAAACAGAGAATACGGTGCTTCTTCTGTCAGTACGGAAACATTGAACTTTCCTGTCTTTTTGATGATATCCGCTGTGTTGTT
Organism: uncultured Erysipelotrichaceae bacterium; assembly: GCA_900320455.1. Taxonomy (GTDB): domain Bacteria; phylum Bacillota_I; class Bacilli_A; order Erysipelotrichales; family Erysipelotrichaceae; genus Bulleidia. The sequence continues at coordinate 698 of ONSK01000198.1, forward strand.
CTTGTTAATCACGGAGACTGCGACCTTCTTGAGATCACCTTCGGATACCTGGGCTGCGGAGTTGATGATGCATCCGTAGTCCTTGTCGCCGTCTTTTGCGGTCAGCACTTCCAGACCATAGCTGAACTTGAAGAACGCTGTCGGATCAACTGTCGCTTCTTCTGCCTTTGTTTCAGCCTGTCTTGCCTCTGCTGTGACTTCTGTCTTTGCTGGAACGATGTCTGCGGCGATCAGATCTGCCAGTGTATCCAGCTGATCCAGTGTCGCTTCCTTCGGAGAAGACTTGATCGTTACTGTTTCACCGATGAATTCCGTACCCGGCAGCTTGGAGAGGATCTCCTTCATTGCCTTGCCGGCTGTCGGTGCCCAGGATCCGTTTTCAAGGATGGCAACCTTTCTGTTCTTCAGGCTGTGGGCAGCCAGATCGCTGAGCAGGTTCTCCATGGTAACGAAGACGCCTGCGTTGTATGTTGTTGCCGCGAATACCAGATGGCTGTTCTTGAAGCAGCTGGAAATGATATCGGAAGCAGGAATGACGGATGTATCGAACATCTCAACCGGAACGCCTCTGTCAACGAGCTTTGCGGCAAGGATGTTTGCCATGTTCTCGGTATGGCCGTAGACGCTTGCGTATGCCAGTGTGACGCCTTTGACTTCCGGTGTGTATGTGCTCCAGAGATTGTACTTCTCAAGGAAGTCTCCGAAGTGGCTTCTCCACACAAAGCCGTGCAGCGGACATACATAGGCAATGTCCAGAGCAGCTGCCTTCTTGAGCACCATCTGTACCTGCGGTCCGTATTTGCCGACGATATTTGTATAGTATCTTCTTGCCTCAGGCAGCCAGTCATGCATGAAGTCTACTTCATCAGCGAAGATGTGTCCGTTCAGAGCACCGAATGTTCCGAAGGCATCTGCCGTAAAGAGAATCTTGTCTGTCTTGTCATAGGACATCATGACTTCCGGCCAGTGCACCATCGGCGCGTTGACGAATGTCAGTTCATGCCTGCCGAAGGAAATGGAATCGCCTTCGTTGACGATCTTCATCTGACCGCTGAGATCTTTGTCAAAATACTGGGCAATCATCGCCTTGATTTTCGCGTTGCAGATGATGGTTGTTTCCGGATAGCGGAAAATCAGATCTTCCAGTGTTGCCGCGTGGTCCGGTTCCATATGATGGACAACCAGGTAGTCCAGCTTTCTGCCGTTCAGTCCGTATGCGACATTGTCAAAGAATGTGCGGGATACCGCCTTGTCCACGGTATCGAATAAGACTGTCTTTTCATCCAGCAGAAGATAGGAGTTATAGGATACGCCGTTCGGTACGCTGTATACTCCTTCAAAGCAGGTCAGCCTTCTGTCATCGGCACCGACCCACAGTAAATCTTCAAGAACCTTTTTTGTACAATGCATGATAATATGCCTCCTTTGTATCTACCCTACTATTCTAATCAATTCTGCATACAAAAACCACAGCAGCCTTCTGTATGAATCACCGGTTTTGTCAGAAAAAGATCCGCATGTGATTCATGCGGACCTCGTGTTACCCATCGATATGTCTTTTGGCAAGATACATCATCAGAACCAGAACGATTCCGGCTGCCATGACGATGATCTGGAAGATCAGTACGGTCTTCACTGCGGCATGCATCATACCTGTCACAATGGAGACAAGAAGCGCTGCGCCGACGTAGAATAGAGCGGCGGTGGATACGCCGATGTTCTGCATCGCGTGCTCGCGGGTATCAAGAGCACTCATAACTGTGCTTGCCGCAAAGACAAGATAGGCAATTGCGGTGAAGACAACGCTGATCAGAAGCTGGGTGCTGATCTTTGCCGGAAGCATCAGGGCGACTGCGACACCGGCAATCAGGACGACGGCATGGATGCCGATACGGATCATAACATTGCTGTTCATATGCATATTCCCTAATCAATCTTTGTTCCGCATTCCATGCAGAACTTCGCACCGTCAGGAATCACTTTGCCGCAGTTCGGACAGAGTTTTGGCTGAGCAGATCCGCAGTCCATGCAGAACTTCGCATATTTCGGAAGCGGTTTGCCGCACTGTACGCATGCCTTCATCTCACCCTGCGGGTTCTGAGCAGGTACTGCCTGCTGGGGTGCTGTCTGCTGCTGAGCCTGCTGGGGCATGAAGGGATTCTGAGACATATACGGATTGCCCGCAAGATTGGGATTTCCAGAGGAGTTCATCGCATTTCCCATGACATTGGCTGCCTGGGCTCCCATGTTCATGGCACCGCCCATCATGACCATACTGCCTGCCATGCCGGAGAACTGGTTCATCGATTCATTGCCGGCCATCGTTTCCGCGATATCCAGCTGACGTTCCAGAACATGATTTGTTCCGAGATTGTACAGTGAAGCGGCATGTCCCTGGGAGCGGATGACTTCGCTTTCCGCGCTTGCCTGGGCGGCGATATTTGCTTTCATGCGGTCTGTCTGCATCTCGGTGATGCCGGTTGTTCTCTCGCTGATTGCCCTCTTGAGGCGCATGTATGCCGGATCATCCTCAGGCAGGATGAAATCGGAGACAGTGAACATTCTGAGCCTGAAGCCGTATCCCTTGAAATCCGCCGCCAGTTTCTTCTTCAGCGCTTCCGCGATCAGTTCCTGTCTGGAAGTCATACTGAAGATATCGATGCGCTCTGCCTGGCAGATCTGGGCAAGGTATGTCTTGACGCGCATTGTGATCAGATCTCTGAAGTATCTTGCGAGATCTTCCGCAGTCAGACCCGCATCCGCTCCGACAAGGCTGATGACGACAGATGCCGGATCATCCACGAGCAGGCTCATGTTTCCTCTTGCCCCGACAGTCACAGGAATGCCGTATACCGGATCGATCCAGGATGATCTGGAGGGAAGTCCCCATTTGACATCCATTGCCTCAACAAGATTCACATAGTAGATCTGACAGGAGAATGAGGATACGCCGCCGGTCGGGATCTCGATGATCTTGCGCAGAATCGGAATGTTTTCTGTGCTGAGAACATATCTGCCCTCTTTGTAAATATCAGCAATCGTTCCGTTCTTATAGAAGATTGCCACCTGGCTCGGATTGACGATCAGTGTTGAAAGCGTGCTGAAATCCTCGGCCGGATGTTTCCAGACCATCTGATGATTTCCGCCTTCGAATTTAATGACATCTAAGATAGGTTTCATTTCCTTGCCCTCCCGGTTCTTAATGGTTCGATCCAGTCTGTGCCTGCAGCGTCATGATATTTGTCATAAAGTTCTTTATATTCCTGTTCTTCGAATTCAGGGATGATTTTTTTCTGATACTCATCAATTACTTTATTGTTTTTGGAAGCATTCAGGAAGCCTCTGATCTCAGGAACCGCTTCTTCCGCAGTCTGCAGAAGCGTAATCACGGAAGCGAGTGCCGTATAAGTGCACATTTCCACAGCCTGTCTGTCAATTCCTCCCTTGTAGCCTCTGGTAAAGCGGAACACGTATGACAGCAGGGTCCTGAGCAGATCGTCAAAGCCAAGCTTGGAACCTGCGACAAAGATGACAGCGTACACGGCAGCCGGAAGCAGGAAATACAGACCGAAGGCGTACAGGAGATCCGGAATAAGTGATCCGTTTTCTTTGAATCGTCTCCAGAAACCAAGTCCGATATTCAGAAGTTCAAGAATCATCATTAAATTCTCATTGGCTCCTGTGTTTATCAGGATACAGAATACCAGCAGCACTCCGACAATGATGAATGACATTGTTTCAATATTCATCAGATCCTCAATGGTTGTGACGCCCAGGTTGTCAAAGTATTCTTTGTATTTGTCCGGATATTTCTTCGCAAACTGCTTTTTGAAAAAATCTTTTCCGTCTCCGATCAGCTTCACATATTCATCATGGAGTCTCTGATTCTCAACTCTTCCCTTCGCGGCATCGATAAACCCCTGCACATCGCCCCATCTTGTAAAGCCTTCCATGGAAGAAATCTGATCAGCCAGTTTCAGGATTTCCGTGTACTTGCCGTCAGTATGTGCCTTGGCTATTTCTTTGACAAACTTTGCGTTTCTTTCATTGATGACAGCATCCCGGTGGAGAGCTTCAATATTGCTCAGTGAATTCCTGACTTCACCGCTGCCATGGTCAAGAACATACTGGTAATCCGGATCGCTGAGAATCGTCTGATCGGTTTTCAGAATCAGATCATTCAGTCCGGATGCTTTATATCTGATCAGCAGATGCAGATAATGCGCTTTCGGATAGTCTGTTCCGTATTCGCTTTCGATTGCCCGAAGCTGTTTTTCAGCCACATCGAATCTTCCGTCCTCTATATGAAGCTCAATACGGTCAAGAATGTTTGTGAGATTGATTTTCTGACCGGTTTCACTGCTGACAACGAAGATCTGCGCTTCTTTTCCTGTCAGTTCTCTTGCCCTTGGAAGCAGAACTGTCTCTACAGCGCCGATACGGCCGAGGTCGACACCCTGGATCTTTGAAATATTCTCAGGAAAGTCCTCCGGCTTCATGCCTTTATATGCCGGCAGGAGATGACGTGAGGAATCTTCCTCCATCATGTTCAGATATCTCTTCCAGGCACCGGTGATTTCCGGCTTTTCAAGATGTTCCTTTGCAGTGGAAAGAAGGATCATCAGCTTTGCGGTCGAAAGAGCATACAGACGGTATGCGTCAGGCAGCCGGTCTTTCGGAATTTCCGGCTCATAGTAAACAGTGATTCCTTCCGAGTTCAGTCCGTTCCGGATTTCCAGGGCAAGCTCTGTATCTTCCTGTGCTGAAGTATCAAAAGCAAGATATACATCAAATGGCTTTGTACTGTTTCTGACTTTTCTGACTTCTTCCTGTTCATCATAGATCCTGCGGATCAAAGTACGGATCTTCATCTTCTCTTCGTCATCCGCGGTTTTGATCAGCTGCCGGTAATCGAAGTCATTGATGATATCCTGTTCATCGATGCGGCCTAGAAGCGGTTCATCACTGACCATGACAACGCCATAGCGCAGCAGAATCAGATTAAGACGCATTTTGTTATCTTCCGGATTCTGACGCAGTCTGGATTCACATTCAGCGATCAGCTGTTTTCTGTTCATTCCTCATCACCTTCTTTTTCAAGATAGACTTCCCATGCGCTGGACAGCTTCTTCAGCGGAGCATATTTGTCCGCAAGCACCTGGTACTTCCTCTGATATTCTGCGGCCAGCTTATCTTCTTCCGGTTTAATGACAGAACGATAATAGTCTTCTGCTTTATTGCTGCCGGCTTTCTTTGATTCTTCGTAATCATGATAGCCGAACAGGAACAGGAAGCCGTAAATACCGACGCTGACGAGACCTCCCAGCAGTTTGCCAAAGATTCCCATTTTTCCCAGTATTCCATACGGCAGCATCATCGTGATCATCGCAATCATCTCCGCTACCCAGAATCTGAGAATCAGCATAAACGCGTTTGCCGCAGGACCTGCCATGATCCTGTAATAGCGATAGAACAGAATTCCGCCCGCGATCGACGCAGTCATAGGAAACATCACAATCATATCGCTGTTATTGATCAGCACAGCAATCACAAATCCCACCATGGCGATCAGACAGAGCAGCGGAAGAAGCATTCTCATGCCGGCATCCTGGGCTCCGAAGCCGCTGTACTTCTGTGACAATGAAGAGGCCAGTCTGTCCAGTTCTGCCATCTTTTCAGGGACTGCCGCAGAGAGCCTGTCATGCAGATAGGTACGGGTATTGATTTTCTGATATTCAAGACCGAGCTCACAGTCATTTAACATGTCGCTGATTTCCGGTGTCATGACGATATTGTCAGTCAGCAGTCTCTGCGCTTCCGCGTAGTTTCCGCTGATCATTTCCGCTCTGGCTCTGGCTGCCTGCTTTTTGGAATTCTCTTTTGCCCATTCCGCCTGCTTCGCGGCTGCCTCATCTTTCTGAAGACGTTCCTGTTCTCTGTCGTAGCGCTCTCTGAGATCATCGAGGATCTGTTTATGGTATACGGAGGCGTTCCGGTAGGCAGCGTCAAAATGAATGCTGCTGTGATAGTCGATGATTTTTCCGTCCAGTTCTTCCGGTTCACTGACACGGTTTTCCGCAAGGAACTGATAAAGGGCTGCGAAATTGTTCTGGGGATCCTTCCGCGCCGCATCGGCTGCCAGCTGCATTGCTTCCGCGAAGTTTTTCTGGTCCAAAGCTTCTTTCGATCTCTTTATCAGAGTTTTTATTTCATCGGAGGAAGCACTGAAGCTTCTTTTTCCAAGCGTCGTGTTGACATAGTGGATCAGGTCGTTTCTGCTGTCTCTGCTGTTCCAGTCGACCGCATCTCGTGTCGGAATACCCAGCTGATTCAGCGTTTCCGGTGCCATGCCTTCATAGACAAGCACGAATTTCTTGTTTCCGCCCTTGTCCTTCGCCATCAGATCAAGATAACGCGACCATTCATTTCTGACCCAGCCGGATGTGATATTGGCATAATCCGTTCCGACCAGAATCATGATCTTCGCTGTTTCCAGTGCCTTGAAGATATGCGCTTCATACATGTCGCCGGAAACTTCCTGCAGAGTGACACGGGAGAAGAACGTCTTGAGATCCTGGGTCACAAGTCTCTGATAGATATCTTCGGCGATCTGGCTGTCACGGGTACGTCCGCCCTGCCCGTCACTGTCCTTGAAGGAAATGAATACGTCATAGTCTTTTTCTCTCTGAACAAGCTTCAGCAGCTCTTCCTGCAGCGCTGTGATCCTGTCGCCTTCTGTCTGATAATACTGCTGGGCTGTTTCATCGGCATAGATCAGTGCCAGGTTGTAATCCGGATCATCTTTGAAGTGATTTCTGTTCAGGCGGTGGAAATTCGGTTTGATTGAGGTAATCTGACCGGCTGAATTCTTTTCAAATTCATATTCGATGCCGAATCTTGATAGTGCGAGGTTCCAATGCGCTTCCGCATTCTCCTCGTCGTTTTCCAGAATTCCCGTATAGGCGCGGATTGCTTCATCAAAGTCATAATTCATACGTGCGTCATTCGCACGGTTCATGGATTCAATCAGCTTATCATCCCGCAGACTCATGTCCGCAACGGGAGTTCCGCATGATTCACAGCATTTGCTGTCAGGCTGCAGCGTATCGCCGCATACTTTACATTTCAGTAAAATCATGATGATTCATTCCCCTTTCATTGCTTTCTTTTCTGCGGATTGAGCGGCTCCAGGAATCCTTCTCCCAGTACATCTGCATATGTATTCCTGAGATCGTTCCATTCTTCCCGGATAAAGTCATGCACCTGGCTGTACAGTGCGGATTCCTCAGCTGTCTTCTTCACATAGTTTTTGTTTCTGATGACATTCACAACGCCGAGAATCAGGAGATATGCAGCCGGGAAGAAGCAGATAATCAATGCAGTATCAAGACTCTTTCCACCTGCCCATACAAATCCCATGCCAAGGACACCGGTGACAAGAGCGACGCCTGCCGGGATGATTCTTCCCATCCCGATCGAAGCGATGATTGAGCCAAGTGTCACCAGCATCACGCCGGTATAGCGTTTTCCGCCCGGAATAAGGAACATGAATGCCGCAAGGCCAAGCCCTGCCATGATTGTCCCGATCCACGCAGATGAACTGTCGATGCCGGGTTTTTTAAGACTTTCATTGGCGGAAGTGACTGTCTTATACTGTCTGTACAATGAGTTGTTCTTCTGTTCCAGAGCACCGAAATAATAGCCTTCAAAATCATCTCTTCTCCCGATGCGGTTCATTGCTTCGAGACCGGTATTGCACAGATCAATCAAGCCTTTGGCGTCTTCGTGATAAGCCGCGCTTCTGATCAGAAGATCCAATGCTCGTCCATACTGATACTGACCGATCAGTTCACGGGCTTTTTCAATGTTCTTTTCCGCTTCCTTTGTGCGCCGCGCGTTTTCCGCTTCAATGTAAAGCTCCTGCTTTTCCTGTTCCACGCGGGCATCGTACAGCTTTCTGATACTTTCAATACGTGTCTTCAGTGCATTGTCGCCGTATGCCATCACACGCTTGTAGTTATTGCTCTGTGTCCAGTCCTGTTTCAGATCTTTCAGTTTGACAGGCTTATCCACGCCATATTCCGCAAGCAGTCTGTAGTAGAAGGCTTCGCCGTTATGGGCATCGTAGTTCATCAGAATCTTTTCCGATTCACTGTTAACTGCCTTGAAATCCTTTCTGGCAAGCGCCTGCTTCATGTTTTCGACAATCAGCTGTACTGCCTTCTTTTCATCGACATCCGCGACAGCTCCCTTTTTCGTATAGTTCAGGACACCGTCCGTCAGTTCCAGCAGTGTCTTTCTGCCTTCATAGATGCGGGCATCGCCGGCCGGGATATCCGCCGGCAGATCAGATACGCTCATCTCCTTCAGAACGGGAATGATGTGTCTGGATGTATCATTCTGCATTCTCTGCAGGTATCTCTTCCATTCGTTCTTGACCCATGTGGAATTCAGATACTCCGGCTTTGTGCCGACAAGGATCATGACCTTGGCTGTATTCAGCGCGGCATAGATAAACGGCTCATAGGCAAGACCTGCCCTTTCCTCATTCAGAGTGACACGGGCATAGAACACATTCAGATTGCCGAGTGAACTGAGACGTTCATAGATTTCCGAAGCGATCCGGCTGTCTTCCGTTGCCTGCCCTGTCGCGTCATCCTGCGCCTTGTAGCTGATGAATACGTCATAGGATTTTTCCATGGCAGCCGCATTGGCCATCTTCGCGTAGCGGCTCTGCACTTCCGCGATGTATGCCGCGTCTTTCTCATACGCAGCGCGCTGTTTTTCATCAGCGTATTCCAGCGCCTTCAGATAATCCGCATTCTGAAGAATGGAACGGCTGTCCATACGGTTCAGCGTCGGTCTTCTGAGGCCGCCCTCTTCCGTTTCATAGCGGATACCGAAATGACTGAGCACCTTGCCCCAGTAAGCCTCAGCACTGGAAGGATGCTTCTCAAGATACACCTGATACGCATAAAAAGCTTCGTCGTAATCGCCTCTTGCAAGGGACTGATCAGCCATATCAAGCATGGCTGTGCTGTCTTTGGCAGCGGCGTTTTCATCGAAGCCCGGCGGTGTCGGCAGCGCGTTCTGTGTCTCTGCGAATACACTTCCGCAGGACGGGCAGACCCAGTAGCCGGGTTTCTCTTCCACAAGAATATCCTGACAGTTCTGACATAACTTAAGCATTTCCCTGACTCCTTATCATTTTGATCAAATGGTTTAAATAATTCTTAATGAATATTATACAAAACAACGCTTTTGTTTAAAAGGTCGCAAATATATGCATGTGCCTGTTCCGGCGATATCATCACGGTGTTCTTTCTGCTGTGATATAGTGAAACATGACAAAGAAGGACTTTCATATGAGCGCAAAGATCATGACATTTCATATCACCATCAATTCATCAGATATCACCAGACTGAAAACAGATACTCAGGCAGTCACATTCATCCCCTTCACTGGATACACGGACTCCCCGTATTTCAAAGGCGAGATCATGCCCGGTGCGGCTGATGTGCAGGTAACGGATGCCTCCGGCATGCGTCACATGTGCGCGAAGTACATCTTCAAAGGCACAGACGCTGAAGGAAAGCTCTGCCATCTGTTTGTTGAAAACAACGGTTACTTTCCGGAACACGGCAGCCGGAAGGAATATCTTGAAGCCTGTCCCCGTTTCATTACCGATTCACAGTATCTGAATGAAATTCTGATGCGTCCGGTATTCCGCTCGGAAGTGCATTCCTCAGATACAGGCGTGGACATCCTCATCTTTGATGAGACAAAAGCGGAAAATGATGCTGTCACGGAAATCCATGAAGATCCGCTCCTGATGGAACTGCGGAATACGGAAGTCAGCGATGAAGCCATCCTCAGAGAAAGCAGAAGACTGTATGAAGAAGAAAAGATCACGGACATGATTTACTTCTCTTCCCATGAGGGAAAGACACTGACAGTGCGTGATCCTGATGAAAAGCTGATCGCGGCAGTATTGAATGATCTGAAAGGTACTGCCCAGATGTGTTTTCTGATCAATGAGAAACAACAGCTCGCGGCATTCAGCTGTATCAGCGGAAAGATCCGTCCCATTGACTCCTCTATTCTGACAGTCTATGCAGAGATCTTCAGCCAGACCGGTCAGGACAGATACTTTGAAAAGCCGGTGAACAGATATCCCCGCATGCATACAGAACTGTAAAGACTCCCGCCTCAGGAGTCTTTTTCATTTTCTTCACGTTTTCTGCGTTTCTTTCTTCTCTGTTCGCGGTTGTTTTCTTCCGAAGCAAACAGCTCCACAGCCGCGTCTGTCAGTGCGTCCGGCCATACCTTTCCCCTGCCGATGAATTTTGCCCAGGGGCAGAGTTCTCTGCATTCATCATCGAATACGATCGTATAGGGAGGTCCGCATCTGTCATCGACAGACATGTACAGATGCCTGCCTTCATACATGATTGATGAAGCTTCGCTCTCCTTCATTTTCTCATCCAGATTCGCAAACTGTTCTTCTGTGAGCTCATACAGACTATATGACTGTATACCGCCGTATTCCCCGAAATACCTGTTCCTCTCTTCGTCAAAGCATGCCTTCCAGCCGTTTCCTTTTTTGTATTTCATATCCTTCTCCCAATTCATTCATATTATACATGCGCATACGATCATTACATGGGCAGTTTCCGGAATCGCAATGCATCCATATGATATTCAGGTTAGCTTTATATTATTGAGCCCGGTACTCAGACAAGAATATACCCTCTGAACCCGCGCACAGAATAGTATGAATCCGCGCCGTTGTGAAAAGTGAACACG
>ONSK01000167.1 GCA_900320455.1 uncultured Erysipelotrichaceae bacterium
AGCGAGAATGTGCTTCATCAGCACTTTGTCCTGACCGACGGCAGCGCCGTACAGATCACATCCGGCATATGGCACTTTCAGCATTTCCAGGAATCCCTGGATCGTTCCGTCTTCGCCGTTGGTTCCGTGCATGACGGGAACTGCGACATCGATCGTGCCGATTTCCTTATTTCCGAACATCTTTGCCTTGACGGGCTTGATGACAACACGGTTGTCTTCTCTGACAATCGTGACCTGGGTGCACTCGCTGATCAGCTTGCTGAGATCAATATAGGATTTCATATCAAACAGCAGATCAGAGCAGTACATCTTTCTGTCCTTTGAGACATAGATGGGAATGACATTGTATTTCTCTTTGTCAAGCGCTTCAATTGCCTGATGAGCAGAAATGATAGAGACTTCGTGCTCAACGGATTCACCGCCGAAAAAAACAGCTGTATTCAGTTTCATAAAAAACCTCCGATATACCCGACTATTATATATCAAAACACAGCTTCTTTTCTGCCGTATTTCCTTGTTTTCCTTCCAACTTCTGAATCTGCGCGTACGAAACGTGTTAGAATATTTGGCGGTGACTGAAATGAAAAAAAGAGCATTAGTACTGGCAGGCGGCGGCACACGGGGAATTTATCAGCTCGGTGTGCTGGAAGCACTGCGGGAAATCAATGAATACAGATTTGATATTATTACCGGAACTTCCGTCGGCGCGCTGAATGCGCTGATGCTTGTTCAGCATGACTTTGAAGCCATGCAGGATATGTACGAACATCTTAAGGCTGATCAGATCATCAACGGTTTTGTACCGAGTGATATGAATGTGACCTCTCTGTTCCGTGAGCGTGATCAGCTGATCCCGAGCTTTAAGACATGGCTCAACCAGCATGGCGTGGATATCCGTCCGCTCGAGGAGATGGTGCATAAATATTACCATGAGGATAAATTCTTCTCATCGGAGATCGAGTTCGGCTGTATCGCCGCAACGATGCGCGGACATGATCCGGTCTATGTGACAAAGGAAATGATGAAAGACGGCACCGCTGAAGACTGGCTGATTGCCAGCGCTTCCGCTTTCCCGGTATTCCCGGCGAGGGAAATCAACGGCGTGGAATATGTGGACGGCGGCTACTTCGACAACTTCCCGGTGGATTTCGCGCTGCGTCTTGGCGCCGAGGAGATCATCGCGATCGATCTGTCCTTTGAACCAAGACATCCGAATTATCTCGGCAGGAAGAATATTATCTACATTCATCCTCATGAGGAACTGTTTAAATTCCTGGATTTTGACAAGGAGAAGATGCGCCATGCAAGACGCATCGGCTATCTTGACGCAATGAAGGCCTTCGGCAGGCTGCAGGGAGAAAACTACGCGTTTGCGCCGTTTGAGATGCCGAAGTGGTTTGACGCCTGGTACCGTGACGTGCTTCTGCTGGAAACACGCATCAAGCTGGCCAACGGCATCAACGGACAGCTGCGCTCATCGCAGTATGTCACCGACAAAATCAAGATGATGTACCATGTGTCGAAACTGACGGATGAGCAGTATCTTTACGGCATGATGGATACGCTGATGGAACTGTGCGGCTGTGACAATGAGAAGGTCTATGAATACTATGAAGCACGCAACTGGGTGCTGGCCAACTTCGCTGCTGCCGCGGATGAGAATTACATGATGATGCCTTCCGGCATCACTGATATCCCTGCATATATCCATACGCTTGATATCAAGGGTGTCATCATGAAGATGATCCACTCCTCGCTCTATCCGCAGCACAGTATCATCTCCGAAGACGTGGTGCTGACGCTCTATCCGTTTGAAAAGGCGGCCGCGGATTTCGTTACATACGCAATGAAGGAACTTCTGGAGGAATAGGCAATGAAGAGAATCGCCGGATTTGAAAAAGTCAGCCTGACGCAGTTTGCGGAAGACTGGAAAAAAACACATCCTGAGATGAACGATGAGAAAATCAGAACAATCTATGACAGCATCCGTCTGCCGAAAAGGGCAACATCGGGATCTGCCGGCTATGATTTCTACGCGCCGTCAGATCTGGTCATCGAAGCAGGACGTGAAATGCTAATTCCGACAGGAATCCGTGCTAGAATAGAAGAAGGATATGTGCTGATGCTCTTTCCGCGCAGCTCACTCGGTTTCAAGTACCGTCTGCAGCTGGACAATACCGCCGGTATCATCGACAGCGATTACTGGTACGCGGACAATGAAGGGCATATCATGTGCAAGCTGATCAACGATTCCCGGGAAGGTAAGACAGTATCCGTAAGTGCCGGCACCGCGTTTGTGCAGGGACTCTTCATTCCTTTCGGCATTACGGAAGACGATGACGCGCAGACGAAGCGCACCGGCGGAATCGGCAGCACAACCAAAACAATTTAGAAAGCAGGAGAAAGAATGGACGAAAAACTCTGGGCACAGATCGATGCGGAACAGCCTGTTCCCGCACATATACAGGAAAGAATGGAAGAATGCCGGAAGAAGAGAATGATTCTGCCTGAGGACAGCCTGATCAAAAGGCCTGTCATGGTGGAAGGCATCAGAAAGGCCGGCGTGATCAATACAGGCGTGCTGGATGAAGTCGGAAAACACATCAGGGCAGGCATGACGACACAGGATATCGATGATATCGTGGCGGAATATACAGCGGCTCATGGAGCCATCTGCGCGCCGCTTCACTATGAGGGATTCCCGAAAAGCGTATGCACATCACTCAACAATGTGGTATGCCACGGCATTCCTTCCCGTCTGATCAAGATCCATGACGGCGATATCATCAACGTCGACTGCACAACGATCCTTGACGGCTACTATGCCGATGCGAGCAGAATGTTCATGATCGGCAATGTCTCGGATGCGAGAAGACGTCTGGTGGAAGAGACAAAGAAATGCCTTGAGATCGGTGTGGCAGCGGCACAGCCCTGGGCAACGGTAGGGGATATCGGCTACGCGATTTCAAAGTATGCCCACTCCAAAGGCTATTCCGTTGTCAGAGAGCTTGGCGGACATGGCGTCGGATGTGATTTCCATGAAGATCCGTTCGTTGCCCATATCGGCAAGAAAGGCAGCGGCATGGTGCTGGTGCCTGGCATGGTCATCACGATTGAACCGATGATCAATGCCGGCAAGGCAGGCGTTGTAATCGATCCGTATGATGACTGGACGATCTATACAAAAGACGGCAGCGACAGTGCCCAGTGGGAATACACGCTGCTGATTACGGAAACAGGAAACGAAATACTGACATATTGATTCACAGCTGAGATATCGGGAGAACGATTATGAATGAAACGATTTATGTGACAGGACACAGGCATCCGGACAGTGATGCCATCTGTGCTTCTCTTTCTTACACAAATCTGCTTAACCGCACCGGCAAAGAAGCTGTTTCCTGCCGTCAGGGTCCCCTGAACGAAGAAACGAAGTTTATTCTGAAACGGTTCGGGCTGGAAAACCCGCTTCTGATGACAGACGCGAGAGCGATGTTGAAGGATATTGATCTGGACAAGCCGGTCACCATCCGCAGAGATGAGACGGTCCATCACGCATGGCACGTCATGCTGGAAAACAAGAACAGATCGCTGTATGTCATCAATGATGACGGATCGCTTGCCGGCATCTGCACAACATCGGATCTTTCCCGTGTGCGCATTCATCCGGATACCGATCTGAATGACCTGATGTCCAAGGCAACGCTCTCCAACATCGCCCGCACGATCGGCGGTTCAATCATCACGTCACCCCAGGAATGGAAGAGCACCGGAAGAGTCTTCATCCTGACACTGGATGAATATGAAGCGGAAAGCTATCCGCTTGATGGCAGCATCCTGATCATGTCCTCTGGCTTTGAAAAGCAGAAGGCGATGATTGAGCGCGGTGTCAAATGCCTTGTCATCACCTGTGGTCAGAAAACCAGCGGTGATCTGATCCGCATCGCTTCCCTGAATGGCTGCGCCA
>ONSK01000168.1 GCA_900320455.1 uncultured Erysipelotrichaceae bacterium
CCATCTGCGAGTGTAGTTCAATGGTAGAACGCCACCTTGCCAAGGTGGACACGGCGGTTCAATTCCGCTCACTCGCTCCATAAAAAGTTCCGGAAACGGAACTTTTTTCTTTCTCTGAGCATATTGAAAAAGCACGGTGATGAACCGTGCTTTGATCTGTTATACAGCGACCTGGATCACTTCGCCGGTAATATCCTTGCCAAGGAAGATATCCGCGTTCTTGCGGAAGGCTTCCGCGTCATCGCTGACGTAGAAGCGGCGGATACTGCCCGGTTCATCACTGAGCAGATCAGATGCCTTCAGGCTTCTGACAAGCGCCTTGGCGGCTTCCTCGGAAGAGCTGACGATCTTCAGATCCGGAACAAGATCATGAATTGCGTCATAGAGCAGGGGATAATGCGTGCAGCCAAGTACCAGCGTATCAATGCCATTGGCTGTCAGCTGTTCCAGATATTCACTCAGGATCAGTCTGACGACAGTATCATCCTTGCGGTATCTTCTGTTCTCGACAAGAGGCACAAGCAGCGGACAGGCCAGCTGATAGACCTCAATGTCTTTATCGATCCGGTGGATCGCCTTGCGGTAGGCAAGGGATCTGACCGTTGCGGTGGTTGCCATGATGCCGATTTTTTTGTTTTCGGTAACTTCTGCCGCTTTCTTCGATGCCGGATCAATGACACCGTAGATCGGCATGTCAAATTCTCTGAGCAGTGTTTCTCTTGCGACGGAGTCGGCGGTATTGCATGCGATGACGAGGCTTTTCAGCTCGAATGTATTCAGGAACGCGACGTCATTGACGGCGAATTCCTTGATCTGCTTTTCGGATTTGGTGCCGTAGGGAAGATGGGCGGTATCGCCGAAGAAGAGAATGTTCTCATCCGGCAGCCACTCCATCAGATGCTTCGCGACTGTCAATCCGCCGGCACCGGAATCAAAGATGCCGATGTAAGCGTTGCGGTTCATAATGCGGCTACGATCCTCTTGAAGTGCTTTCCTCTTTCTTCGAAGTTGGGATACTGGTCAAAGGAGGAAGTTGTCGGAGAGAGAAGAACGATATCACCCGGCACCGCGATATCCTTTGCGGCATGGACTGCTTCTTCCAGATTGTTTACGACAATTGCGTTATCGCCGGCAAGATCATGGGCGATGCGCGGTCCGGAAGCACCGAAGCCGATGACCTTCTTGACGCATCCGAGATGTTTCTTCATCTCATCCATGGAGAGGCCTTTTTCAAAGCCGCCGACCAGCAGGATGACACCCTTGTCAAAGGATTTCAGGGCTGTGATCGTGGCATCTGTATTTGTGCCTTTGGAGTCGTTGTAGTATTTGACGCCATCCAGTTCTCTTGTGAATTCGATGCGGTGTTCAACACCCTTGAAGCTGTAGATGACTTCCTGTGCCTGTTCTTTTGTGACACCCATCTTCATGGCTGCGGAAACAGCGATGATGATGTTCTGCTTGTTGTGCATGCCGGGCAGTGTGATTCTGTCCAGCTCCAGCACTTTTTCACCGTTGATGACCATCCAGCCGTCTTTCAGATATGCGTCCGTGTCCTGTTTCTCAAGAGAGAATGTCATTTTCTGACAGGGGATCGGATACTTGTCCGTATATTCTTTAACGATCGGATCATCCGCGTTGTACAGGAACAGATCATCTTCATGACAGTTCATATAAACACGTGTTTTTGATTAATAGTAGTTATCAAGACCGCCCATGAAATCGATGTGATCCGGTGTCAGGTTGATGATGACGGAGATCTCGGGACGGAATGTCACGATATCAATCAGCTGGGCATTGGAAATCTCCAGAGAGATGTAATGGCCTTCCTCATTGAGAAGGTTGTGCTCAAGCACCAGCTCGCACAGCGGCGTGCCGATGTTTCCGCCGACGTGCGCTTTGTCGCCATATGCCTTCTTCAGAAGCTCATAGACGAGCGTTGTGGTTGTTGTCTTGCCGTTTGTGCCGGTGATAGCCACGTAGTGCTGAGGCTTTGCCAGACGGTATGCCAGCTCCACTTCAGTGATGACAGGAATTCCTCTGTCCTTGAAGCGGCGGATAAACGGGCTGATCGGCGGAACGCCCGGGTTTTTGATGACGAGGTCATAAGGTCTTTCAAATACTTCATCACTCTGGGGAAGAATCGTAACGCCGATGCTCTCCAGATATTCTTTTTCTTTTACTTCGCGCTGTTCTGTCAGCGTGATGTCGGTAACACCGATCTCATGAAGAAGTCTGATTGCCGCAAGACCGCTCCTTGCCAGACCAATCACGAGGATTTTTTTGTTTTTCAGATCCATATCCATGTTTCCTTTCATGTCACAAGCATTATAAACCAGAAATATGTGAATGATGAATAATAAGCCGTGTATAATTAAGAGAAAAAAGGAGTACCGTTATGCTGAAAATCATCAGAGGCGGAGACGTCTGTGCACCCGAACACCTGGGAATCATGGATATTCTGATTTCCGGTGAACAGATACTTCAGATCAGTGAACATATAGAAATCAGCGGCATTGACATTGAAATCATTGACGCTTCCGGCAGAAAGGTGATTCCAGGCTACTTTGACCAGCATGTGCATATCATCGGCGGCGGAGGCGAAGACGGCTTCGCGTCTCTGATTCCGCCCGTGCAGATGACGGACTGCATCCGCTACGGCGTAACGTCTGTTGTCGGTCTGCTTGGCACAGATGCCCATGCCAAAAGCGTGGAATCCCTTGTCGCAAGAACCAAGGCACTGCGTGAAGAAGGCATGAGCGCATGGTGTCTGACAGGCTCCTATGCCTATCCGACAGTAACACTGACAGGATCTGTCGGAAAAGATATTGCCTTTATCGAAGAAGTGATCGGCGTCAAGACAGCAATCAGCGATCACCGCTCCTCGGCAATGGACAGACATGAGCTTGCCCGTCTTGCGACTCAGGCAAGAACTGCCGGTCTGCTTGCTGGCAAGTGCGGCATCGTTCATATGCATACAGGCAGGGGAAAAGAAGGACTGAAGAACGTGATGGCAATTCTGGAAGAGACGGATATACCCGTTTCCCAGTTCCGTCCGACACACTGCGGAAACCAGCTGGAGGATGCCATTGCCTTTGGAAAGATGGGCGGATACATTGACTTCACCGCTTCTGAAACAGCGGCTGAAGCGATGATGAAAGCGGCAGAGGAAGTCGACTGGAGTCATATCACGCTGTCATCCGATGCCAACGGATCGTTCCCGAAATGGAGCGAAGACAAGAAGCTGATCGGCATGGGCATCGGAAGGATGGAAACGCTGCATAACTGCGTGAAGGATCTTCTGAAGGCCGGACTGCCGCTGGAAAAGGCAATTATGCCGTTAACATCAAATACGGCAGATGCGCTGAATCTTGGAACTGAGAAAGGCCATCTGAGAGCCGGCGCGGACGCGGATATGCTCTTCCTGGATGATTCCATGGAAATCACGGATGTCATCTCACGCGGCAGAATCGCGATGAAAAACGGAACGGTGGCAGTCAAAAACTATTACGATGATGTACAATAGTGCAGAAGGGGTCGGAATGATATGAACATGTGGAAGAAACTGCTGTTAGGCGCAGCGGCGTGCGCGCTCTGTGCGTGCGGCAGCTCACCAGCAGCGAAAGACCTGCCGGAACAGAGCTATGTGCAGGAACATACATCTGCGGAGACATTGCAGCAGCTCAAAGGCGCTTCAGCTGAGAAGCTGAAAGAGAAGTGGGGAGCACCTGCTTCAGAAGAAAACGGTGTGCTGCGCTATGCGCTGGCGGATGGAAAGGCGGTCCTTGTGACGGCTTCCGGCAACAAGATCACAGGTGTTTCCTATGAATATGAAAATGCCGAACTGCCGTATACGCTGGAGCTGTTTGAGGACAGTCCGATCTTTGACGGAACGGCAAGAAAGGTATACAACATCACGGTGAAGAATGAAACGCCGGATACGTACCGCAATGTGACAGTCAGGCTGAAGCTGACAGGCAATATTCTGGGCACATTCCAGGGCACAAGAGACGGTGACACGCTGGTGCTGAATTCCGGTGCGCCGGTGGGTCCGTATGGTACATATACCATCAGGAACATCACGCTTCACGGTCAGGGTGAATACGGTATTGAATGAAAGAAGGTCCGATCAGGACCTTTTAAAGTGACCACTGGTGAAGGATGAAGGCGGCGGCGATATCCGCTGCGGCTTCTTCCATTTCCCTGGCTTCATCATCTGTGAAACGGTTTTTCTCCGGTGAATCGAGATCGATCTCAGCGACGACTCTGCCGCTTACAATCACAGGAACACAGAGCTCGCTTCTGCTTGCGCTGTCGCAGGCAATGTGGCCAGGGAAGGCAAGCACGTCATCGATCTTCTGCGTCGCTGCGTCTCTGTAGCATTTGCCGCAGACGCCTTTGTCGAAGGGAATGTGCGTGCAGGCTGTCTTTCCCTGGAAGGGTCCGAGAATCAGCTCGTTTTTTCTGACGAAGTAGAAGCCTGCCCAGTTGAGACGGTCGTAGTTTTCATTGATGCATGCGCTGACGTTTGCCAGTGCCGCAATCATATCGCTTTCTTCAAGAAAGCCCCTGATCTGTGCATTGATATATTTGTTCATGCGTGGATTATAACACAAGCCTGCGTATCAAAGCACGCTGAATGAACTGCTGAAAAAGCTTTCAGAAAAATACATGAAACCAGTTGACATTTCTGTCCGTAAGAGTAAGATGAATGCATAAAAGCATTGAAGAGAAGAGTAGTCTGAAAGGAATGTCAAAGAGAGTCCCGGATGCTGGAAAGGGATACAGGAGATTCAGATGAACATGGTCTTGGAGCTGCGGAGCCGAGATGTAGGTTTCGCCGGGATGACCCGTTACAGTCATAGAGTATATCTGATTCATTCAGCGTACTTGAAGAGGAAATGATCGTGAGGTCATTTTGAATTAAGGTGGTAACGCGTAAATTGACTGCGCCCTTATGATGAGGGGGCAGTTTTATATTATACGAGCTGCATCTTATTCCTTTTCAAGAAAGAAAGACAGGAGGGAAAACGCATGAAAAAGACACTCAAAGCTTTAGCAGCACTCACACTCGCAGCAGCACTTACAGGCTGCGGATCCAGCGGCGGTTCTTCCGCAGACAGCGAAAAGGTTATCAAGGTCGGTGCAACATCAGTTCCTCATGCAGAGATTCTTGAAAACATCGTCAAGGATGTTCTGGCAAAGGACGGATGGACACTGGAAGTCACAACATTCCAGGACTATGTTCTGCCCAACACATCTCTTGATGCGAAGGAACTGGATGCCAACTATTTCCAGACACTGGGATACATGAAGAACCAGAATGAGGAAAGAGGTCTGCACCTTGTCGCGGCGGCCGGCGTTCACATTGAACCGATGGGATTCTATTCCGAGACACTGACGGATATCAAGGATCTCAAGGACGGCGCATCCATCGGTATTCCGAACGATACAGACAATGAGATCCGCGCAGTTGACCTGCTTATCGCAAAGGGACTGCTGAACGATCCCAAGACAGAATACACACCGGAGAACCTGGATCAGGTCTTCGCAAAGGGCAGCGATGCCAACCCGCACGGCTATGTACTGCAGCCGATTGAAGCAGCTTCTCTGCCGACACGTCTGGCTGACCTGGACGGCGCTGTGATCAACGGCAACTACGCTCTTGAGGCAAAGCTTCCTGAGAAGCATCCGGCAGTATTCATTGAATCCTTCGATGAAGAAACAACGATCAGACGTACAAACTTCATCGTTGTCAATGAAGGCACACAGGATTCTGACAAGATCAAGGCACTCGTTAAGGCAATTCAGTCCGATGATGTCAAGAAGTATATCGAAGACACATACAAGGGTGCAGTGATTCCGTCCTTCATTGCCGGCAACTGATCTGAAAAGTGTGGTATCATCTTATTCAGCGACACTGATGAAGTGCCGCTGAATGTTTATTCCCTGGGGAGGTTTCATTATGGTAGATCTGGTGAATGTCAGTAAGAAATTCGGTGATCTTGAGGTATTGAAAGGCGTCAATATCCACATTGAGGATCACGAGGTATACGGAATCATCGGCCAGAGCGGTGCCGGCAAATCGACGCTGCTCAGATGCATCAACGGACTGGAGTCCTATGATGCCGGTTCGATCACGGTTAACGGAACAACTGTGGACATCAAAGACAAGAAGACACTGCGCAGTCTGCAGAGGAAGATGGGAATGATTTTCCAGAACTTCAATCTTCTGAACAGGCTTGATGTCTACGACAATGTCGCGCTGCCGATGAAATTCTGGGGCATGAAGACAAATACGCCGGAGGCAAAGGCGAAGATCGAAGGACTGCTGAAGCTGGTTGATCTGGAAGACAAGATCCATGCCAGACCCCGTGAGCTCTCAGGCGGTCAGAAACAGAGAGTCGCCATTGCGAGAGCTCTTGTTCTTGATCCCGAAATCCTGCTCTGCGATGAAGCGACATCAGCGCTTGATCCGGCAATCACCAGAGAGATCCTCGCATTGCTGCAGAGAATCAATGAGGAGATGGGTATCACGATCATCATCGTTACCCACCAGATGGAAGTCGTCAAGCAGGTATGCCAGAGAGTATCCTTCCTCAAGAACGGTGTTGTCCTTGCCGAGGGAAGACCGGAGGAACTGTTTGTCAGACCTTCCAAAGAGGTCAAGGCGTTCCTGCATGAAGAGAGCGGACTGCTTCCGGAAACCGGAACAAACATCCAGCTGTTCTTCACCGATGAAAGCTCGGATGATCCGGTCATCACCATGATGGCAAGAGTACTGAATATCGATTACAGCATCGTATGGGCAAAGCTGGAGGATTTCCGTTCCAGCGTCTACGGCTCCATGGTTCTGAATATCGATGAGAATGACAGAGAAAGAGTATGCCGCTATCTCGATGAGATGAACGTGGCATGGGAGGTGCTTGAGAAATGAGCGCAATCATACTGAAAGCGACAATGGAAACGCTGTACATGGTCTTCTGGTCAACAGTGCTCTCCGTTGCAATCGGATTTATTCCGGCAGTGGTGCTGACACTGACAGCACCGGACGGACTGAAGCCGAACAAGATCGTCTATGAAATTCTCAGCTTCATTGTCAACGTCTTCCGTTCCTTCCCGTTCATTATCCTGATGGTCATCCTGATTCCGTTCACAAGATTCCTTGTCGGAAAATCCATCGGAACAAACGCGGCGATCGTCTCTCTGACAATCAGCGCCATTCCTTACATTGCCCGTGTCTTTGAGACAAGCATGAGAGAAACCGATCCCGGTGTCATTGAAGCCGCAAGAAGCTTCGGGGCAACAGACATGCAGATTCTCTTCAGGGTCTATGTCAAGGAATCCTGGCCGCGGATGCTGAACGGCATCGTGCTGCTGATCATCAGCCTTGTCGGATATACCGCAATGGCCGGAACGATCGGCGGCGGAGGCATCGGCGACGTGGCGATCCGATTCGGTTATCAGGCATACAAGATCGAGTATCTTGTCGTCTGTTCCATCATCCTGATTGTCTTCGTACAGGCAGTGCAGATGATCGGCAACTATATCTTCCGCAAAATTTCCTGATCAATGACATGTATGGATAATCCATACATGTTTTTCTTTGAAAATCCGCATGATTTTGTTACATTCATAAGGCATTTCACGGAAAGTTGGTTTATTATAAATATAGATAAAAACGTTTCCAGCAGAAACGTTATTCCTTGAAACAGGATAAATGGAGATCATTATGGCTGTGAAGAAAACAACAAAGAAAGATGAGACTGCGGCAGAGAAGAAAAAGACTGTCCGCAGTACTGCAAAAGCAGAAAAGAAGGAAGAGCTTCTTTCCCCGGCGTTCCTGAGCACGTTTGACAGATACCTGTTCAACAGCGGAAGAGATTACAAGATTTATAAAAAGATGGGTGCCCATTTCACCAAGGTCGGTGATACGGAAGGCATGCACTTCGCTGTCTGGGCACCGCACGCTGAAGCTGTCGGAATCGTCTGTGACAGAAACGGCTGGAATCCGAATGCCAACCTGATGAGCCCGCTGGATCAGAGCGGCATCTGGGAAGGCTGGTTCCCGGGAATGGGTTATGGCGAGCTGTACAAGTATGCCATTCACACAAAGAGCGGACAGATTCTCTACAAGGCGGATCCGTACGCATTCTCCGCGGAATTCAGACCGGGAACAGCATCCAAGACAGTTTCCATTGATGACTATTTCTGGGAGGACCAGAAATGGATGGCTGAAAGAGCGTCCAGAAGCACATTCCAGTCACCGATGGCAATCTATGAGTGCCACCTCGGATCATGGCTGAAGACAGACAGCCAGGACGAAAACGGCTTCATGAATTACAAGGATCTCGCTCATGAACTGGCGGATTACTGCAACTATATGGGATATACCCACGTTGAGCTGATGGGTATTGCCGAGCATCCGTTTGACGGATCATGGGGCTATCAGGTTACCGGATACTACGCTCCGACATCCAGATACGGCGAACCGAAGGACTTCATGTATTTTGTTGACTACATGCATAACCACGGCATCGGCGTCATTCTCGACTGGGTGCCTGCCCACTTCCCGAAGGATGCGCATGGTCTGGCAGACTTTGATGGCGAAGCGACATATGAATACGCAGATCCGAGAATGGGCGAACATCCTGACTGGGGTACAAAGATCTTTGACTACTCCAAGAATGAGGTCAAGACATTCCTGATCGGCAACGCTCTGTACTGGTATGATGAGTATCACATTGACGGACTCCGTGTTGACGCTGTTGCCTCCATGCTGTATCTCGACTACGGCAGAAAAGACGGCGAGTGGATCCCGAACCGCTTCGGATCCAACGGCAACCTGGATGCGATGGAATTCTTCAAGCATCTGAATTCCGTCATCAGAGGCAGAGGCGACGGAACAATCATCATCGCTGAGGAATCCACGGCATGGCCGAAGCTGACAGAGTCTCCGGAAAACGACGGACTCGGATTCACATACAAGTGGAACATGGGCTGGATGCATGACTTCCTGGACTATATGAAGCTTGATCCGTATTTCCG
>ONSK01000216.1 GCA_900320455.1 uncultured Erysipelotrichaceae bacterium
GAAAAATCATTACCATCAGCCGTCAGTTCGGCAGCGGCGGCAGAACGATCGGAAAGAAGCTGGCAGCTGAACTCGGCATCCCGTGCTATGACAGCGAGATCATTGCCGAGATTGCGAAGAAGAGCGGCTTTGATCAGGACTACGTCAGGGAAAACAGTGAATACACCAGTGAAACAGGCCTGTTCGCGGCACTCTCCGGCGTGGATTTCTACGGACATTCCAACCGTGATGAGATCTGGATCACGCAGTGCCGCGTCATCCGCGAACTGGCTGAGGAAGGACCCTGTGTCATCATCGGCAGATGTGCCGACTATGTTCTGAAAGAAGATCATGATCTTCTCAAGGTATTCATCTATTCCGATATGGAAAGCAGGGCAAAGCGCATTGTCGAACAGTACGGCGAAAGCAATGTCAATCCCGAGAAGCGTCTCAAGGACAAGGACAAGAGAAGAGCTGCTTACTATGAGCTGTACACAGATCAGAAATTCGGTGATTTCAATAATTACGATCTGTGCCTCAACAGCGGCACCATCGGCCTTGACAAGTGCGTGGACATCATCAGACAGATCTATCAGAAATAAGACCCTTCACGGGTCTTTTTCTCTGCCAGGTTGACAACATAAATACGCTGAATTATATTGAAATTAGAACTGTTAACGTTTACGGAAACGTTAACATCATAAGAAACGGGGGGTAATGATGGCAACGATCAAAGACATTGCGAAACTGTCTGGCTACAGTATCGGAACTATTTCACGCGTGATCAACCATCGTCCCGATGTCAGTCCGGAAGCGAGAAAACGGATCGAGGAGATCATTCAGCGGGAAAACTTTCAGCCGAACTCCAATGCCAAACTTCTGAAACAGCGCGGAACATCCTCCATTACGGTTCTCGTCAAAGGCATTGCCAATTCCTTCCTGGAATCCATTCTCGAGGAAATGCAGATCAGTCTGCATTCACATGGTGAAGAGATCAATGTCGTCTTCCTGGATGAAGAGGCGAACGAAATTGAAGCCGCGCTGCAGATCTGCCGCGAACAGAAGCCGAAAGGACTGATTTTCCTCGGCGGAAACAGAAGATATTTCTCTGAGAGATTCTCGGAAATCAAAGTGCCGGCAGTTCTTGTTTCCGATACGGCGGAAGATCTCGGCTTCGCGAATCTTTCCAGCTTCACGACAGATGACTTCAAAGCAGCCCGCATGGCAATCGACTTCCTGACACACAGAGGACATCAGCGCATCGCCATCATCGGCGGCAGCCTGAATGATGAAAACGGACTGGTCGGGGCGAGAAGAGTGCAGGGTGCTCTGGATATGCTGAAGGAAAAGGGACTGAGCTTTGATTTGGAAAAGGATTATGTCTCATGCCGCTTCTCGATGCAGGATGGATACAACGCGATGCAGGAGCTGCTGAAAAAGGCAGACGGCATCACCGGCATCTTCGCCGTCGGCGACATGATTGCGATCGGCGCCGTAAGAGCGGCAGCCGACGCGGGACTGAAGGTACCGGATGATCTTTCCATCATCGGTTTTGACGGCATTGATTACGTGAGATATTCCGTTCCCCGCCTGGCAACGATCATGCAGGATACAAAGCAGCTGGCGGAAAGAAGCGTCGAGGATCTGCTCATGCGCATCAGCTACACAAGAAATGCCGTGCATGAGATGATTCCCTTCCGTGTCATCACCGGCGAAAGCATCAGACAGCTGTAAAACAAAAAAATTTCAATTACCTATTGCAATATGAAAACGCTTCAATTAAGATAAAGACGTAAGTTGTAAACGTTTACGGAAACGTTTACGAAATAAACACTGTTTAGGAGGAAAAGAGTTATGAACAGTAAGAAGTTATTTACTACGAGTCTGGCAGCTCTGTTAAGTATCTCAATGATGGCAGGCTGCTCAGGAAACAAACCTGCAGAAGGCGGATCATCTTCAGGCGAAGGTGAGAAGGAACCCGAAAAGACAGCGGAAACTGTCAAGGCAACAGTCAAGGTCTGGGGACCGCAGGAAGACCAGAGTGCTGACAATGGCCAGTGGCTGCAGACAATGTGCGACACATTCAACAAGCAGCATCCGGAATGGGATCTGACATTCGAATACGGTGTCTGCTCTGAAGGCGACGCGAAGACAAATGTCGGAAATGACCCGAGTGCAGCAGCTGACGTCTACATGTTCGCAAACGACCAGATTCCTGATCTGCTCAAGGCCGGCGGTATTGCGGAGCTGGGCGGAAAGACCGTTGAAGACATCAAGAAGAACAACAGCGCAACAACTGTCAACACAGTTACATATGACGGATCTGTTTACGGTGTACCGTTCACAGCCAACACATGGTTCATGTACTATGACAAGAGCGTCTTCTCAGATGATGATGTCAAGTCGCTCGACGCGATGCTGGAAAAGGGCAAGGTTGCGTTCCCGCTTTCCAACTCCTGGTATATCGCTTCCTTCTATGTAGCCAACGGATGCACACTGTTCGGCGCTGACGGCGGCGACGCCAAGGCCGGCATCGACTTCGGCGGTGAAAAGGCAGCTAAGGTTACAGAGTACCTCGTTGATCTCGCTGCGAACAAGAACTTCGCAGACGGCGATGTAGGTTCTGTCGCTGACGCAAAGGCATTCTTCTCCGGAACATGGGATTTCCAGAAGGCAAAGGACGCATACGGAGACAACCTCGGTATCGCTCAGCTGCCGACAATCACAATCAACGGTGAGGCAAAGCAGATGAAGTCCTTCGCAGGCTCCAAGGCAATCGGCGTCAACCCGGCAACAGCTCTCTATGCTGAACATCCTGAAATCGCGGTCGCTCTTGCGGCATGGCTCGGCGGCTCAGA
>ONSK01000170.1 GCA_900320455.1 uncultured Erysipelotrichaceae bacterium
CATCGGCGGTGTCACGATTGAAAATCCGTATGCGTTTGACTGTCTTGACGGCAGACACTTCGATGAAGGCGTGATCACGCTGGATCCGGATGAAGCGCTGATGTATGTCAGAGAAAGAAAGCATCTGCCGGACGGCGACTTCGGCAGAACGATGCATCAGCAGATCGTCCTGCGTGCTCTGATCCAGAAGCTGACAAGTCCGGAGATGATCATACATTTCGACAGTCTGCTCAAGGCGCTGGAAGGCAAATTCCTGACCAGTCTCAGCGGCAGCCAGATCTTCGCGCTCTGCCGCATGCAGCTGGAGGAGAACATCTCCTGGAACATCGTGAATTACCATGTGACGGGAAAGATCGGAAGCGCGAAATGCGCATCTGTTTCCGGTCAGAAGCTCTCAGTCGTATATCCTTATGAAAACCAGCTGGAATTCTGCGCGGATGTGATCCGCAGAGTTCTGAAGGGCGAAGAAGTCATCCAGGAAGAGATCCCGGAAGGCGAATAATATCCGATTTGAAAAAGGCTGTCCATCCGACAGTCTTTTATGTATAATGCAGATGCCATGAAAAGATATAAGAGCAGCCAGATCAGAGAACTGGCGGAGATATTGAAAAACGACGGAGCGATCAGCGTTCCGACAGATACTGTTTACGGCGTATGCGCCAGGATGGATTCCGAGAAGGCGCAGGAACACCTGCGAGATGTCAAGAACAGACCGCTGACAAAGGCATTCCCGCTGATGTGCGCGGACGCGGAACAGATCAGAACCATTGCATATACAGATGAAAACAGCGAAAAGCTGATCCGTGCCTTCATGCCCGGACCGGTGACGCTGATATTGAAAAAGAGAGAAGAAGTGCCTGCTTACGTCAACGGCGGAATGGAAACCGTTGCCGTGCGCATGGCCACAGACAGGCAGCTGTATGAACTGATCAAAGAGACGGGAAGCCCGCTGTATATGACCAGCGCCAACCAGTCCGGTGAAGCGACATGCACAAGCCTGGATGAAATCGAGAAGGCATGCCCATTGCTCGATGGCATGCTGGAGGGGGAAACACAGTTCGGCAAAGCAAGCACGATTATTGACTGTACCAAGGAATTACCGGTGATCCTGCGGGAAGGACCGGTAAATATGGAAGATATCAAAAAAGCCCTGAAGGAGGAAGAACATGCGTGATTTGGAACTGGAAGTACTGCTTGAAAAAGAGAAAAAGCGCCAACAGAACAACATCGAACTGATCGCTTCGGAAAACTACTGCTCAAAGGAAGTCAGAGAAGCGGCAGGCTCTATCCTGACCAACAAATATGCCGAAGGCTATCCCGGAAAAAGGTATTACGGCGGATGCGTCAACATTGACGGCATCGAGGAACTGGCAAGAAACCGTGCCTGCGAACTGTTCGGCGCCGAACATGCGAATGTTCAGCCCCACAGCGGTTCCCAGGCAAACATGGGTGTATATTTCAGCGTTCTGAAACCCGGAGACAAGGTGCTGGGTATGGATCTTGCGGCCGGCGGTCATCTGACCCACGGCGCCAAGGTATCCTTCTCCGGCAAACTGTATGATTTCTATTCATACGGTGTATCCAGAGAAACAGAATGCATCGATTACGACCAGCTCAGAAAAACAGCGATGGAGCTTCAGCCGAAGATGATCGTTGCCGGCGCCTCTGCTTACGCAAGAGCGCTTGATTTCGCGGAGTTCAGAAAGATCGCGGATGATGCGGGAGCGATGCTGATGGTGGATATGGCGCATATCGCCGGTCTTGTCGCAGCAGGCTATCACATGAATCCCGTTCCCTACGCGGATTTTGTCACAACAACAACACACAAGACACTGCGCGGTCCCCGCGGCGGCATGATCCTCTGCCGCAGTGAATACGCCAAGGCAGTCGACAAGGCGATCTTCCCGGGCATCCAGGGCGGTCCGCTTTGTCACATCGTCGCAGCCAAGGCTGTATGTTTCCACGAAGCCATGACGCCGGAATACAAAGCATACGTAAAGCAGCTGCTTGACAACTGCCAGGCACTTGCGGAAACGCTGAATGCGGAAGGCTTCCGCCTGGTATCCGGCGGCACTGACAACCATCTGATCCTGCTTGACACAATGTCCATGGGCATCACCGGAAAAGATGCCGAAGAGACACTGGACGCAGTCAATATCACAGTCAATAAAAACGCCATTCCGTTTGATGAACAGAAGGCAAACATCACATCCGGCATCCGTCTCGGCACAGCTGCCATGACGACAAGAGGATTCAGGGAAAAGGAATTCATCCAGGTCGGCAAGTGGATCGCGGAAGCTCTGAAGAACAAGGATGATGATAATCTGAAGGAAAAGATCAGAAAAGAAGTGATCAGCCTCACGGATCAGTACCCGTTTGAAGTATAATAACTGAGCGGAGGAAAATCACAATGAGGAAAATCGTATTCCTGGATGTTGACGGAACACTGATCAACTATGAGGCAAAGTGTCCCGACAGCGCCAAGAAAGCAGTCGAACTTGCCAGAAAAAACGGCCACAAGGTATATATCTGCACAGGCTGTTCCAAGGCAGAAATCGAACAGAGAGATCTGCCGGAACTGGACGGCATGATCGGCGGCAACGGTGCCTATGTGGAAGACAACGGGGTTGTTGTCATGCATCAGGGACTGACAAAAGAAGAAGTAAAGCATATCGTTGACTGGTGCAACGACAGACACCTGGGTTTCTATCTGGAAGCCAATTCCGGCATGTACTGCAATGACTATATGCTGGAACAGGGACCTGCGACCATGATCAAATATGCGACCGGCAAAGGTGCAGATCTTGCCAAGGCGGAAGCGAGCGCAAGCGGCTTCGTCAATTCATTCATTCACCTGCAGGGAGAAGATCTCTACAGAGAGGATGTAAACAAGATCAGCTTTATCCTGAGTTCCTATCAGGATCACCTGGATTCCAAAACGGAATTCCCGGAACTGATTGCCAACACATGGGGCGGCAAGGGAGAACTGGCACTGTTCGGTGATCTCGGACCTGCCGGCATCACAAAGAAGCACGCGATTGAAGTTCTGCTGGATTATCTGAAAGCAGATCAGAAGGATACGATTTCCTTCGGTGATGCGAAGATCGATCTTTCCATGTTTGAACTGTGTGCCTTCAATGTCGCGATGGGCAACGGCGGTCCGGAAATCAAGGAAGCTGCCGACTACATCACAACAGACGTTGATGATGACGGTCTCTGGAATGCATTCAAATATCTGAAACTGATTGACTGAACAATACAGGCCTTCACCGTCGGGTGAGGGCCTGTTTTCAGATTCTGTTCAGCAGTTCAGTAAGATCACCAAGGGAAACAAGGTCATCTTTCAAACGCAGAGTATGATTTTCATGAACATCATCCGAGACAAGTCTGCGATATGTTTCATAGAGACTCGACATGGAGAGTTCCTCCTCATACAGATACAGTCCGCATCCGGAACGCTGCGCTGTCTGGGCAGTGTAGATTCTCGGATAGGAATGATCAGTGATGATCAGCTGCTGCACACCCTGGGCGATGGCATTCTGGAAGAGATACGGATTGCCGTCATGGATGCAGGCAAAGGCACCGGCAATCAGATCAGGACGGGGATTCTCAATGAAATGCAGGTTGGCATCCTTTTCCGGTCTGACACCCGGATACCAGGCATAGACAGCATACGGCGCGCCAAGGAAAGCCTCGCGTATGATCTGACAGAGGAAGGATGCACGCTTGCCGCAGGAGCCGAGGAAGATCACGACCCGGTTGGTGCGGGCAGTGCGAACCGGCATGATATGCGGCATGCCGATCCGTTCCACGGAAAGATCGGAAGGGAACGACTGCAGCTCCGCTGTGCCGAAGGCAAACAGCCTGCCGAAGCGCCGGTAGAAATCCGCCAGTGAGAATTCCTGCTCGAGATGATAGGCGGAAAGAACCTGGTTGGTTCCCCGCAGGATCTTCGGCGGCAGTGAGGATGTGCGGAATACAGCGCTGCTCACAAAGGAGATGCACGGGATGTTGCGCAGTCTTGCGGCAATGACAGCACCGATGCGGTCCATCGAGATGATCAGATCCGGATGCGTTGCGTCCGCTGTTTCCAGCAGATTGTCAACGTCGGAGGAAAGCCATCGCTCGGAACCGGCGCCGGCCGCGTACAGCCATTCCTCATAGCTGTGTCCCGCTTCGGTAAACAGAGGCTTCTTCAGAGGAACGGAAGGGTACAGTGATGCCTTGCGGAATCCGTTGGCACGGGAGGCGCTGATCATGCACGTGTGCCCGCTCTGCACAAAAAGGTCCGCAAGGTTGCGGCACAGGTAGTACTGCGCATCTGCTTTTTCTGTTGCGATCAATGGCGCTGCAAGTATCTTCATGGAAACAATTATATCAAATCTTGCAAGCAGTCGCTGATTTGGCATATCATTAACAGGAAGAAAAATGGAGGACAATAAAATGCTTGAAGTATTAGATCATCCGCTGATTACGCATAAACTGACACTGATGCGCAAAAAGGAAACCGGAACAAAGGATTTCCGTGAGAATCTGGATGAAATCGCAGAACTCATGGCGTATGAAATCTGCCGCGATCTGCCGGTAAGACCCATTGATATCGAAACACCGATCGGACCGACAACTGGATATGAACTTTCCAAGGAAGTTGTCATCGTTCCGATTCTCAGAGCGGGCGTTGGACTGCTTGACGGTATCCGCAGACTGGTACCGACAGCCAAGGTAGGCTTCATCGGCATGTATCGTGATGAAGAAACACTGGAACCGCATGAATATTTCGCGAAGTTCCCGAAGGGACTCGATGAAGCGATCGTCATGATCGTTGACCCGATGCTCGCAACAGGCGGCAGCGCATGCGATGCCATTTCCCTGATCAAGGAACGCGGCGCGAAGAATATCAAACTGATCTGCCTGGTTGGCGCACCGGAAGGCGTCAAGGCAGTCACTGAGAAACATCCTGACGTTGACGTGTATCTGGCAGCTCTTGATGAGAAGCTGAATGAAGTCGGATATATCGTCCCGGGTCTCGGTGATGCCGGTGACAGAATCTTCGGAACGAAGTAATGTCTCTGTCTGATTTTCTGGTCTCTGCCCTGGTATACGTAGCCTGTTTCGGCTTTGCGTTCTGGGCGATGGGAGCGCTGAATTACGAAAAATATCTGAAGCAGGGCCATACGGCACAGGCCCAGGTCCTGTACTTCATGGCAGCGATGGCGCTCGGGTATCTGTGCGGATCCTTTCTGCTTGCCATCGTCTACCGCTGATCACAGGAGGTTCTGAACATGCGGCTGTGTCTGATCGTACCATGTCATAACGAAGAAGAAGTACTGCCGCTGTTCACGGAGGAATGTGCGAAGGTTTTTCCTGTGCTGAAAGAAACCTATGACGTGGATACGGAATTCCTGTTTGTGGATGACGGATCCACGGATGGAACGCTGAAGTATCTGCGCAGCTATGCACAGAGCCATGAAGGCGCAAGATACATTTCCTTCAGCCGCAATTTCGGCAAAGAGGCAGCAATGTATGCCGGCATCTGCGAATCAGACGCGGATTTTACCGGCATCATGGACGCCGACCTGCAGGATCCGCCTTCCTTCCTGCCGAAGATGATGAAGGCAATCCTGGAAGAAGGATATGACTGCGCCGCCGCAAGAAGAAGCGACCGCAAAGGAGAACCTCCGGTCCGCAGCTGGTTCGCGGCAAGATTCTACAAGATCATCAATCACGCCACCAGGACGCACATTGAGGAAGGCGCAAGAGACTTCCGCATCATGACCCGTCAGATGACGGAAGCAGTCAAGTCGATGTCGGAATACAACCGCTTCTCCAAGGGTATCTTCTCCTGGGTGGGATTCAGCACCAAATGGATTCCATATGAGAATGTGAACAGAGCAGCCGGCAAGACCAAATGGTCATTCCGCTCACTCTCCTACTATGCCCTTGACGGCATTGTCGGCTTTACCGTAAAGCCGCTGGAATATGCCGCATGGATCGGTATGGCGTTCTTCCTGATCTCACTGATCGGCATCATCTTCGTGATTGTCCGCAAGCTTCTGTTCGGAGATCCCGTATCAGGATGGCCGAGTCTTGTGTGCATCATCCTGTTCTGCAGCGGAATTCAGCTGTTCTGCACGGGTATCATCGGTCAGTATCTGGCCAAGACATACATTGAAGTAAAGAACAGACCGGTTTACATCATCAGAGAAACTGAAAAAAATATAAGAAAATAAAATAAAAAGCTCTCTTTCCGCAAATATACATGGCAGAAGGAGAGCTTTTCATATGAAGAATGAACACATCTGGAATGATTATATTCAGAGCCGCAAAGGCATTTACGGAATGATCATGCCCAATCAGGTTTCCAGCAATCTGATTTCAGAGGCCAACTGGATGATCCGGGCACGCTGTCAGTCATGCGAGGATCTCGGCATGGAAGTCTCCCCGGGAGACATCTGCTATATGGATTTCGGACAGGCATACCTGAATGAGGCCGGTTATCAGCACTTCGGTCTTGTTGTCTCCATCTGCAACAAGAAGGCACTGGTGGTGCCGATGACCAGCAACGCCGCAACCTACGCGAAAGCCTGGGATCCCAAAACCAATCCGCAGGGGAAGAAACACCTGATGCGTCTGCCGGAGATCCGCGGACTGTACAAGAAATCCGTCCTGTTTCTCAATGACATCAAATTCATCAACACCGCCAGGATCATCCGCATCACCGGACATCTGTCAGTACGCTGCGCCACGTTCCATGAGATCAAGGAGCGTCTGCGCACACTTCTGCAGGTATGATAAGATTGTTGTATGCAGAAAGAAAACAAAACATGGCTGGCTGCGGTATCCGGCGGTCCGGATTCGATGGCCATGCTCGATATGTGCATCAGACAGGGGATGCCGCTCGCGGCGGCGCATGTGAACTATCATCACCGTCCCGAAGCAGACGCCGAGGAAGCCTATGTCAAAGACTTCTGTCTTAAACATGGGATCCGTCTGTTTGTGAAGAATGATCCTTTTATCTATGAAGGAAACTTTGAGGCAGCTGCCAGAAAGCACCGCTATGACTTCTTCGCGGAGATCGTGAAGGAAAACGGATATGCCGGCGTGCTGGTTGCCCATCAGGAAGATGATCTGATCGAAACCTATATCATGCAGAAAGAGAAGAACATCGTTCCCGAGTATTACGGACTGAAGGAAGAGATGATGTATCACGGCATTCTGATCAGAAGACCGCTGCTTTCCCATACAAAGAAACAGCTGGAAGATTACTGCAATGATCATCAGATCCGCTATTTCATCGATGCCACCAACAGTGATGATGCCTATACCCGCAACCGCATCCGCCGCACCGTTGCGCCGCTGAGCGCGTTTGAAAGAAGAATGATCCGTCAGGAAATCATGAAAGAAAATGCTGTTCTGCAGGAGAGAAGATGCCGTGTGCGCACCTATATCCGCGATGAGAAGACGAATCTTTCTTCCTACCGCAGACTTCCATATGAAGAACGGGAAGCACTGCTGAGGGAACTGTGTGAAGAGAAACACGGAAAGCGCATGTCAGGAGCACATCTGAAACAGATCGATGAGATCCTGATGAAGAAGAACGACTTTGTCATTCCTGTTTCCGGAAAAAACATCGTGCAGGAAAACGGCAGTTTCTTCCTGCAAGATCTTCCCGAACCATATGAATATGTATATGAGAATCTGGACCAGCTTCAAAAGGCGGAAGGAAAATACTTTCGCATTGAAACTGGTGAACCGGGTGTCAATGCCCTGACCCTTCATGAAAGCGACTGGCCTTTGACAATCCGCTCGTGGAAAGCGGGAGATGAGATCATGATGCGCTTTGGCACTAAGAGCGTTCACCGTTTCTTTATTGACAGACATATTCCACAGTATCAGAGGGAAACATGGCCGGTTGTCGAAAATGCTTCGAAGGAAGTGATTCTGGTTCCCGGACTGGGATGTGACAAGTATCATTTTTCTAGGAGTCCGGATATCAATGTGCTACAATGTCCTGGTTAGGAGCGACGACAATGTGGGAAAACAAAGATATTAAAAAAGTATTGGTAACAGCTGAACAGATTCAGAAGAGATCTGAAGAGCTGGGAAAAGAAATAACAGAAGACTACCGGAAGATGAATTCGGCACCGCTCGTTGTGGCGCTGCTGAAAGGATCCGTTCCGTTTATGAGCGAACTCATCAAGCATATCGATCTGGACTGCCAGTTTGATTTCATGGATGTGACAAGCTATGCCGGAACAGAATCCACAGGCGATATCAAGATCCTCAAGGACCTGGATACATCCGTTAAGGGACTGGATATCCTGATCGTTGAAGACATCATCGACACCGGCAGAACACTGGATACAGTTGCGAAGATGCTGCTGCACAAAGGCGCAAAGAGCGTGAAGATCGTTACGCTGCTCAACAAGGCAAGCCGCAGAACTGTGGATGTCAAAGGCGATTACATCGGCTTTGAAGTTGAAAATGAATTTGTGGTCGGCTTCGGTCTCGACTTTAACCAGAGATACAGATGCCTTCCGTATATCGGCGTTCTGAAAGATGAATGCTATCAGTAAGGAGTGAATGAATGCAGAGAAACAGACTGATTAACTATCTGCCGTATCTGATTGTCATCATAGCAGTCATGAGCCTGTTTTCCATGAACAGCACATCGGCTGTCAAGCAGCTGACGTATCAGGAACTGCATACTGTCCTGAAAGAAGAATCAGTGACAGAGAGTGCAATCTCCATCGGCAGAAACACAACAACGGTCAAGGGTGTCTACAAAGACAGCAAGGATCAGAAGATCACATTCTCTTCTGTCGTTCCTTCGACGGATGCAGAAATCAGCGGTCTGGTGGAAGAACTCGGCGATACCAAGCTCTCCATCGTGGATGCGGAAGCTTCCAATGTGTTCCTGGATACACTGCTGTCCCTGGTTCCGTTCCTGGCAATGCTGGGTCTCGGTATCTGGATGATCAACAGGGTCAACGGCTCCGGCGGAGCGAATTCCAAAGCATTTGAATTCTCCAAGTCCAGAGCGAGACTGGAAGGCAAGATCCGTGTCAGATTCACGGATGTCGCAGGCTGCGATGAAGAAAAGCAGGAAATGGCTGAAATCATCGAATACCTGAAGTATCCGAAGAAGTATGAACGGATGGGCGCCCGTATTCCGAAGGGAATCCTGCTGGCAGGTCATCCGGGTACAGGTAAGACACTGCTTGCCAAGGCAGTTGCGGGAGAAGCGAACGTTCCGTTCTACAGCATCTCCGGTTCCGACTTCGTGGAAATGTTCGTCGGTGTCGGTGCTTCCCGTGTCCGTGACATGTTCCGCAAGGCCCTGCAGACTGCACCGTGCATTATATTCATTGATGAAATCGACGCTGTCGGCCGTCAGAGAG
>ONSK01000016.1 GCA_900320455.1 uncultured Erysipelotrichaceae bacterium
AAGTGTATCCAGATTCAGATCATCCGGCATAATACCCTTGCTGGCGGAAATCAGACCGTTCAAAACGTGATAGACACCATGGTATTCACCTGTTTTTTCCATGGCAATCACATCTTTGGCCGACTGTACTACAAATATCTGACTGTGATTTCTATCGTGATCACTGCAGATTTCACACTCTTCCTGATCTGACAGATTGCCGCAGATACGGCAGTGTGTCAGATGATCCTTGACACTGTCAATAGATCTGGCAAACGCGCGGGCATCCGTTTCTTCCATCTCACTGACGGCAAGTGCGTAACGCTCCGCTGTTTTTTCTCCAACGCCCGGAAGACGGCGGAAGTTTTCAATCAGTTCCTGAAGACTTCTGGGATACATTCTTACATCCCCGGAATCTGAAGACCTGATGTTGCCGCACCAAGTCTGGCTTCACGATCCTCGGAAGCATTCGCGACAGCTTCATTGAACGCAATCAGAATCAGATCCTGAAGCATTTCCCTGTCGTCGTCATTCGGAATCAGTTCTTTCGGAAGTGTAATTTCCTGCGCTTCGTTGCGGCCGTTGACTTTGACCATCACACCTTCGGAACCGCCGGATTTGCCGATATATACCGTATCACCGAGCTCCTGTTCCATCGCGCCGAGTTCTTCCTGCATCTTTTTTGCCTGTTCCATCAGTTTCTGCAGATCCATACTATATCCTCCTTATTGCATCAGTTCCACACTGTCTTCACCAAACAGTGCCAGAACCTTTTCTTCGCTTGTCTGTTCCGTTTCCTTTTCCTTCTGGTAGCGGGTGATGTTCTTCTTTTCCGGCAGTGTTCCTTCCTTCATTCTTGCCATGAAGGCTTTGCTTGCCTGCAGGAAGTCATCTTTCGTTACCGCATAGAACATTTTATCGATTTTCAGCTGTTCTGCCGCAAAGAAATACAGCTCACGGTTGAAAGATTCTGAATTGATCCTGTTGGCGACTGCCTGAGATCCGGCAATGAGCAGAACACAATCCTTGCCGGAAGCTCCGATTACCGTATCTTTTAATATGGAAGTATACTTTTTGTTCTCAATGCCTCTGACAAAATCCATCCGTTTCATATAGATTTCATCATCCGCTTTGTCGCTCTTCGAACACTGCACAAGAAGACTCAGAATATCTTCTGTCTGCAGACTTTCCGGCTCCTGGTAATTCTCCTGCGCAAAGACCGGTTTTTCTGTTTCTTCAGCAGCTGATTCGTTGTTTATTACAACTGTTTTTTCAGGTGCTGATTTTACCGGCTGAACTGCAGAAACCTCAGTATTGACGGGCTTTTCTGCACTTTTCGCGATGACGGTGACAGGCTGGGAAGCCTCCACCATCAGGCCAAGACAGATGACTTCGAAACAGGATGCGGCGGATGTCGCCGTACGCAGTTTTTCCTTTGTATCAAGGAGCTTTTCAGCTACATGCATGCAGGTTGATTCTGAAGCGTTTTTCAGCATCTCCTGAGCATCTTCCGGCTTCAGGATTTTCAGCATGGATGACTTTCTGACAGTGCTGTAAACAACACATTCCTTCAGGATTTCAATGAGTCCGTCATTAAATCTCTGGAAGTCGATTCCTTTGCTTTCGTAACTGCGTATCCTTTCAATAACATTTTCGATATTCTTTGTAAAGATATCTTTTAAAAGACCTGTTTTTTCTTCCACAGTGGACAGTCCGTAAATTCTGTCGACATCTTCCACTGTAATGTGGTCACTTGTATAGGAAGCGCACTGATCCATGATGCTTAAAGCATCTCTCATACCGCCGTCCGCAAGCACTGCGATCATTTCCGCAGCCTCCGCGTCACAGTAAATACCCTCTTTTTCAGCGATATTCAGCAGATGATCACGAATCTGGTCTTTTCTGACTTTGGAAAAGTCATATCTCTGGCATCTGGAGATGATTGTCGGCAGAAGTTTCTGCGGATCAGTCGTTGCCAGGATAAAAATAACGTTCTCCGGCGGTTCTTCCAGTGTTTTCAGAAGTGCTGAAGAAGCAGCGCTGGAAAGCTGATGCACTTCGTCCACAATATAGATTTTGTGTTTTCCCTGCATCGGTGCCAGTCTGGAACGTTCAATCAGGTCACGAATGTCTTCCACATGTGTTTCATTTGCGGCATTGATTTCAATGATGTCCGGATGAACGCCGTTGATTGCCGCAATACAGTTGGAACACTCTCCGCATGGTGCTTTTTCGGGGTTTTCACAGTTGACTGCCTTGGCAAGGATTCTTGCCATTGTGGTTTTTCCTGTTCCTCTCGGTCCGCAGAATAAATATGCGTGTCCTATTTTGTTTTCACGGACCGCATTCTTGATCGAACGAACGATATATTCCTGTCCGACGACCTCATCAAAGTCCGCAGACCTGTATTTCTGGTATAAAGCGATTTTTGCCATGGAATTATTATAGTATTTTCTGTGTTTCAAAACTAGCAGTACAACCCGTTTCAGACAAAAAACATCCGGTTATTCGCCGGATATCTTTTGATTTTTCATTTGCATTTTCATTTCTTTCGATTTTTTTCGTTTTTCCCGGAAAAAATCAGATAATATCGCCGAACATTCCTCTTTCAGCACTCCTGAGTGCACTTCTTTCGGATATGTTCTGATATGCGGTATTTCTTTTACTTTGATCAGTGTATCCACCATACCGCCTTTCGGATCATCTGTTCCATAATACAGCTTATTGATTCTGGATAATCCGATCACACCGGTGCACATCATGCACGGTTCCAGTGTGACATACAGATCACAGTCATTCAGACACCATGTTCCGAGTTTTCTGCTTGCCTTCTGGATCGCGAGAAATTCCGCATGCGCGCTTGCCTGCTGGTTTTTCTCACGCAGATTATGTGCTCTGGCAATAATCTCTCCATTGCGCACAATCACGCATCCGACTGGCACTTCGTCTATTTTCCTGGCTTTTTCTGCTTCTGCCAGTGCTTTTTTCATATATTCTTCCGGTGTCTTCATAATAATAAAAAGCGGCACACGCAATCAGAGGCTCTTATGGCTGCTACCTTCCGGTCCTGACCAGGTTCAACGCATGAATGCTGTGCCGCAGTTATTATATCTGAATCTGATGTAAATGACAACAATGCTTTTTCTTCCGATTGTTTCACATGAAACAATTAGAAGTTTTTCTTCTTATCCTTTACCTTGATTTCCTTCTGACCGCCCATGTACGGCTGCAGAGGCTCAGGAATACGGATACTGCCGTCAGCCTGCAGATTGTTTTCCAGGAAAGCAATCAACATTCTCGGCGGAGCGACAACAGTGTTGTTCAGTGTATGTGCGAAGTAATTGCCCTTTTCGCCCTTCACACGGATACCAAGTCTTCTTGCCTGTGCATCACCGAGGTTGGAGCAGCTTCCGACTTCGAAATACTTCTTCTGACGAGGAGACCATGCCTCAACGTCGCAGCTCTTTACTTTCAGGTCAGCGAGGTCGCCTGAGCAGCATTCCAGTGTTCTGACAGGAATATCCAGGGAACGGAAGAAGTCAACGCTGTTCTGCCACAGCTGATCATACCAGTACGGAGAATCTTCCGGTTCGCATACAACGACCATTTCCTGCTTTTCAAACTGGTGAACTCTGTAAAGACCTCTCTCTTCGATGCCGTGAGCGCCTACTTCTTTACGGAAACAAGGGCTGTAGCTTGTCAGAGTGTAAGGAAGATCTTCCTTGCGGAGAATCTGTCCCATGAAGCGTCCGATCATGGAATGCTCTGATGTACCGATCAGATACAGGTCTTC
>ONSK01000172.1 GCA_900320455.1 uncultured Erysipelotrichaceae bacterium
ACCCAAGCGGTTGAAGGGGCGGGCTTGGAAAGCTCGTAGATCGGTAACACGGTGCCAGGGTTCAAATCCCTGTTCCTGCGCCATAGAAAACCTGGTTGTGAAAGCAATCAGGTTTTTCTTTTCCATACTCATACGGAAGGTATGCTATCCTGATAATACATAACAGATGGAGAACATATCATGAAACGACGCAGGAAGAAGAATTACTGGGATCAGCTGATCGATGATTCCTCAATATCCAGGGAAGAACTGTTTTTCCGTATCAAGGATCTGTATATCAGCCTGTTAAGACATACATACAACGATCCAAAGGATATTCCGGATGTGAAGATGTATTTCTGCAGCGAACAGAGAACGCTGGAGGAAGGCGCGGAAAAAGGCTATCCCATTACGCTTGTGCAGCACCGCAGTTCAAAAGCGGAAACGATGATCGTCGCGGATATCTCGGAAATCGAGAATTTTGCGAATTCCTATTCCTGGTTCCAGAATAACGTCTTCGTCGTCGTGGATTTCTGCGAGACAGGCATCAGTCCCCTGCAGTTCATCACTGCCGCCTTCTTCAATGAGCTGATGCGTCAGATCAGCACCTTCGGCATCCGCCGTCTGAAGATCACGCATATGTTTGAACCGCTGATTTCCTCCGGTGTCGTCGAATTCTTCTACGGCTTCTATCTGCTGGATATCAACCTCCTGCAGACATTATCAGCACTGACGTATGAAGGATCCTACATTGACTGTCTGATCTATGTTCCCAAATTCAGCGCCGGCGGTGAAAAGCGCACAAAGAAGAGCGGACTGGATATTGCCCTCAGCGAGCCTGTTGCCTTCTCAGTGGAAAATCTCAGGCAGATCCGCAAGCTGGTGGAACTCTCTGACAAGTATGTCGCTCTGGTCATCAATGATGCCGGAAGAATTATAGGACTCACAACCGGGGATGTATGGCCGTCTGAATGCATGGTTCGTCTGTGGGGCCATCTCTCATGGACGATCACATATGAGGAAACAAAGAAGATTTCCTACTATGATGCCCGCTTCCATATCCATAACACACGCCAGAAAGGCTTCAGCATGCAGAAATGCCTCGGTTCATTAGGCAAAGGCCTCAATGAAGAACAGGTATACAATATCGAGCGCGTTGTGAGACAGGCCGCGCGTCAGCGCCATGGCACGATCATTATCATCGGCACACCGGAAGCCGCGGAAAGCGAATCCCTGCGTCTGAGGGATGCCCGCACTGCCACCGGCATTCATCCTGTCTACCTCCATGAGAAGATCAGCCTGATTCCCTATCTCACATCGATTGACGGCGCAGTGATCATGGATACCGACTGCCGCTGCACATGCATCGGCGCCATCCTGGACGGTGACGCGGTCACAAGAGGAACGCCTGCCCGCGGTGCCCGCTACAACTCCACCGTCAACTACATCACAAGACGCTCACAGCTCGATCAGACCTTCGTCGGTATCGTTGTTTCAGAAGACGGAACGATTGATGCCGTCGCTGACGGCAGAGTCAATCTGCTCAGCCTCTCATAAAAAAAATCTGCAGGGAGATATCTCTGCAGATCTTTTTTCATTCTGTTCTTAACGCTTCGACAGGATCTCTTCTCGCAGCCTTGCGGGAAGGAATCAGACCGCCGATCAGCGTCAGGATAACACTGATGATGATCAGCAGCACCGCGTTTGTCCACGGCAGGAAGGCATTGACATCGTAGTTTCCGGAGATGGAGTGAATCAGCGAGTTCACCGGCGGCAGCAGCGCCAGCGTGACGCCGATACCGATCAGTCCGGCAAGCAGACCGATGATGAATGTTTCGGCATTGAACACGTTGGAGATATTGCGCTTGGAGGCGCCGATGGCACGCAGGATACCGATTTCCTTGTTTCTTTCCAGAACGCTGATATAGGTGATGACACCGATCATGATCGAGGAAACAACAAGCGAGATGGCAACAAAGGCAATCAGCACATAACTGATCGTATCAACAATGGTGGTAACACTGCTCATCAGTGTACCGACAAGGTCGGTATAGCTGATGACCTTATCCTTGTCCCCTGCCTTCTCAACCTTCTCATTGTATTCATCCAGGATGCGGATGACCTCTTCCTTGGCTTCAAAGTCATTCGGGAAGATACTGATCGAATACGGCTTGGAAAGATCCGCGTAGCCGACGGCACGCAGGTTGGAATCATAGGAAGCTCCTGTGGATACCATGGAGGCCATCAGATCCTGCAGATCTGTTTCACTGAAGTTCATTGAGAACGCGTCCTTCAGCGCGTCAGGATTGAAGCTGAAGGCACTCTGCATGTTCTTCGCGAAGCCTTCCATGGCTTTGTTCATGGAGGAAGCGATCTTTGAGCCCATCTGGCTCATGACCTGGCTCATGGCAGACTGGATCACAGGCGACATGGAAGCGGAAGCATCCTGCATGTAGGACTGCATTCCCTTCTGGAGCTGGGCGCTGATTTCATCGGTATTCAGCGTCTTCTGTGTTCCATCTCTTAAAATCGTTCCGGCTTCTGCTGTATCGAGATACTTTCCGAAGGATGCCTGGATTTTGGCAACCTCGGGCAGCTTGTTTTCAGAAGCGTAGACATCATATGCCTTTGTGACATTCTCGCTGAATTCCTGAATATCCTCTTCCGCGATCTCAACGTCCTTGAAGGCGTCTCTTACTGCCTGCATGCTTTCATTGAGAGCTGTCTGCCCCTCTTCAAGAGCGAGGTATTCCTGCAGGTATGCAGCGATCTGTGATGTATCGGTATAGCTCTTTGAGACCATCCATGCCTGGAATCTTGTGACAAATTCTGTCAGCACTTTTGTGATGACATCGGAATCCACTGCGGCCAGTCCGCTTTTTTCTGCGATTTTCCGGACTTCTTCCTCGAGAACGGATTTGCCTTCTTCTGTCTGTGTGTATTCCGTGAAGGCCTGGGGCAGCTGCGTATAGTCGGTGGAGACATCTGACTGCGCGTATTTCTGATAGCTTTCGGCAAGTGCTGTCAGCATCTTTACCGCTTCTTCCCGGTTGACCTTGATTTCAAGACCGGAAAGCATCTTGGCAAGATCAGGCTGCGGCAGATTCACATTGGAAAGATCAAGTGAGGACAGATCGATTCCGGAAAGATCCATGGAACCGAAATCAAAGGAGGACATATCCATCTGCATCTTGGAAGGATCCACCGAGAAGACCTTGCTTAAGGCATCCTCATCCACCGAGAACAGCTTGCTGGAATCAAAGGAGGAATCCTCATCATCGAAGCCCTTTCCGGTGAATACATTGGTTTCAGGATCTGCCTGCTGGTCTTTCAGCACCTGGGAGTCTTCTGCCAGGGCAGCAGCGTGTTTTGTCAGTGTGTGGTGATAGGCAATGCCCGGTGTCAGCATCGCGGCATTGGCATCTTCGCCTGCCTGCACAACGCCGACGACACGGATGTCCTCGCCGCTGTCCACAAGCTTTTTCATAAATGCCTTGTCTTCGTTCTTGTTGACCCAGATACCGTATTCACTGTCATAGATATAGTAATCTGAAGCACTGACCAGCTTGAATTTCACATCCATGAAGTCTTCGTACTTCAGTCTCTTTTCCGCTCTGTCGTTTTTCACTTCCTCTTCATCGGAGAACTTTTTGATCATGTCATCCAGTTCATCCGGATCAAGCAGTCCCATCGCGTACAGCGTCATATCGGTGACTCTGCCGCTCGAGGATAATACGACAACGCATTCATTCCATTTCTCAGGCCATCTGCCGGCTTTGACGATATACTGTTCATCATAGAGCTCGGAATGCTCAGGCAGCGCGGAGAAAATGCCGCTGGTGCTCATCATCGATGACATCATCGAGCTTGAGGAAGCGTTTGCCCCGTAGCCGAGCGCGCTGAACGTCGTATCCGGATTGACCTGTCTGTATTTATCCTTATACTGCAGGAAGATCTGCGGAGAGAAGCTGTAGGTATATTCAATCGCGTTTGTGTATTTCTCAATGCCGCTTGTGCCGCTTTCAAGATACTGCCGCAGGGAATACAGATCATTGGAGGCAACACCGGAAAGCATGCGGGTGATGGTCTGCCGTTCTCTGACTTCGCCATCCCCTTCCGTTTCAGTGCTGGAAGCCCGTTCGGCAATGGCTGAAAGATCGACTGCCGTACTCATTATCTGCAACGGATATTCCGAGAGGGTTTCCTCTTCCACGTCATGGATATACTGGTTGACACCGCCGGAAAGCGACATGATCAGGGCAATGCCGATGATGCCGATGGATCCGGCAAAGGAGACAAGCAGCGTGCGTGCCTTCTTGGTGCGCAGGTTGTTGAAACTCAGATGCAGAGCGGTTAACAGTGACATCGAAGCGTGTCCGAGGTTCCTGTGCACCGTCTCTGTTTCTTCCGGAATAAACGGATCGGTATCGGAAATGATCTTTCCGTCGCGCAG
This sequence comes from uncultured Erysipelotrichaceae bacterium, assembly GCA_900320455.1. Taxonomy (GTDB): domain Bacteria; phylum Bacillota_I; class Bacilli_A; order Erysipelotrichales; family Erysipelotrichaceae; genus Bulleidia. The sequence goes on from ONSK01000172.1 coordinate 4,433, forward strand.
ACGCACGATTCTTGTGGCATACTGCTCTGCCAGTTCCGGGTTATGGGTGACCATGATGACCAGCCTGTCGGCGGCGACTTCCTTCAGAAGATCCATGACCTGCACGGACGTCTCGGTATCAAGAGCGCCTGTCGGCTCATCCGCCAGCAGGATATCCGGGTTGTTCACAAGGGCGCGGGCAATCGCGACGCGCTGCATCTGGCCGCCGGACAGCTGGGAAGGCTTCTTGTGCACCTGTTCGCCGAGTCCGACTTTCTCAAGCGCTTCCTTTGCCCTCTTTGTGCGCTCACTGCCGGAGACACCGGAAATTGTCAGCGCCAGCTCCACGTTTGCCAGGATTGTCTGATGGGGAATCAGATTGTAGCTCTGGAATACAAAACCGATCGTGTGATTGCGGTAGGAATCCCAGTCACGGTCCTTGTAGCGGCGGGTGGAAATCTGATTGATGATCAGGTCGCCGGAGTCATATCGGTCAAGTCCGCCGATGATATTCAGCATCGTCGTCTTGCCGGAACCGGAGGGTCCGAGAATCGCCACAAACTCGTTGTCACGGAAGCCGAGGCTCACATGATCCAGCGCTGTCTGTTTCAGATCTCCGGTTATATAGGTTTTGCATATATCTTTCAGCTGCAGCATGTTTTCTCCATTCAATCTTCCTTTTTTTATCAGTCAAAATGCATGTTGTCAATCAAGGTACACGCATGTTAATCAAATCATAGAATTTGTATTAAAAAACTGCCTTATCCTCTCCACGGAGAAGACCCCGTTCTCTATAGAGCA
>ONSK01000179.1 GCA_900320455.1 uncultured Erysipelotrichaceae bacterium
CCTGATACAGTTCTTCGAAGTATCTGACGGTTTCCGCATAAAACGGATCCAGTTCCCCGACAAATGTGAAAGCCGGCGGCAGATGTGTGTAATCCGTTTCTCTTGCCGGCGCGCAGTAGGAAGGCACTTCCTGCAGGTTTCCCTTGTACATGTTCCAGGCAACCTCATTGTGCTTTGTGTTCCATACCGGCATCGTGTTATGTGAAGAAGAGACTGTCGGTCTGTCATCAATCATCGGATACAGAATCAGCTGGAACGCGATATTGATTTCTTTCTGATCTCTTGTGTACAGAGACAGCGCAGCCGCAAGACCTCCTCCCGCGCTTTCTCCGCCGACGAAGATCTGATCTGTACGGATCTGAAGCCGTTCAGCATTCACCAGCATCCACTGCAGTGTGAGATACGCATCTTCGAGAGCTGCCGGATACGGCGCCTCGGTGCTCTTTCTGTAATCGGGCATGATCACAACAGCGCTGCCGTCGCTGCAGAAGGCATCGGGATAGGATACTTCTTCCTCCGGGAAGCCGACGTTGTATCCACCGCCATGAAGCCACAGCATGCCTGTCTTTCTGATTTCATTTTCCTTCTTCGGGGAAATGATGCAGATACGGAGAACCGTTCCGTCGCTGCGGCGCACGTATTCCTGCCGCATCACGGAATGTCTGCCGCTCCAGAAGCCGTACATTGCTTTGGAGAAGCGGTTGGAGAACGCCGCATGTGACGGTGTATCATTTGCCAGACCGTATACCGAAAGACGGCTGACGTATTTCTTCAGATCTTTGTGAATCAGCTTTCTGTCATCGTACATATCATTCCTCATTCAGGATTTCCCTGTATTCACGCAGGATCTCATACAGATCATTGAGGACATCTGTCTGGGACAGGCTGTTTTTGAACCGGGACGCATACGGCATGCCGGCAAGATACCAGGGAGCCATGGAGCGCATCATGCGCATTCCTGTCTTTTCCCCTTCATAGGCGCAGAGCTTTTCCGCATAATCCTGCAGAAGAACCAGCCGTTCCTCATAGGAAGGCGCTGTCCACTCCTCACCATTCAATGCCGCATTCAGCTCTTTCAGGAAATAAGGTCTGCCAAGCAGCCCTCTGCCGATCATGATGCCGTCGCATCCTGTTTCTTCAAACATGCGCTTTGCGTCATCCACTGTCTTCACGTCGCCGTTGCCGATGACGGGAACGGACACCGTTTCTTTGACCATCCGGATGTATCTGTTGTCTGAACTGCCGGCATAGAGCTGTGATTTTGTTCTGCCGTGCACGGCAATGGCAGATACACCTGCCCTTTCCGCTGCCCGAGCGATTTCCACGCATGAGATATGCTGTGTATCCCAGCCGGCTCTGATCTTGACGGTGACAGGACGATTAGTGTTGTCTTTGACCGCTTTGATAATGGCATAGGCAAGTTCAGGATCCTGCATCAGATAACTGCCGGAGTGCGCCTTGATGACCTTCTGCACAGGACAGCCCATATTGATATCGATGATATCGCATGCGGTATTTTCCGTAAGATATCTTGAAGCTTCCCCCATCGTTTCCGGATCACTGCCGAACAATTGCAATGCCACGGGATGTTCATCTTCAAGCACGGCGCACATATCAAACGTCTTCTGGTTCTGATAGTGCAGCGCCTTGTCGGAAATCATCTCGCTGACACAGAGTCCTGCCCCGTATTCGTGACAGAGCTTCCGGTAGACCGGATTGGAAATTCCTGCCAGCGGTGCTGCGATAAACGGTGATGTCAGTTCGATATCACCGATTTTCATCTCTTTCCTCCAGAATCTGTTTCAGTTCATCTGTGGTGAATGTATAGAGCGTATTGCAGTACTGACAATGCACTTCCGCGCCTTTGTTATCATGGATCATCTCTTCGAGATCCGCCTTCTTCAATACCGCAAGGGCACCTCTGACCGTCTGTCTGGAACAGCGGCAGTGAAAACGCACGTCTCTTGCGTCCTGGATCTCGGCATCCGGGAAATACATGTGAATGATCTCGCGCAGATCTTTTCCGCTGTCGATCAGTTCAGATACCGGACGCTGCGTCTTCGCGATGTTTTCGCAGAATTCGATCGTCTCTTCGGAAGCGCCAGGCATCAGCTGGTAGATCAGACCGCCGGCTGCACGGATATGTCCTTCCGGTGCCACCAGCACACCGACGCCGACTGCGGAGGGTGTCTGTTCGGAAATGGCGAAGTAATATGTAAAGTCATCACCGATCTCGCCTGTCTGCAGTTCTGTCACACCGCGGAACGGTTCCTTCAGTCCCATATCCCTGGTGACTGTCAGAGTGCCTTTTGTGCCGACTGCCTGGCCGACCGCAAGATGTCCGTCCTCTCTCACCAGATACAGATTCGGATCGCCGATGAAGCCTCTGACGTCTCCGTTTCCGTATGCCTGCACGATGATCGTGCCGGCCGGACCGCCGCCGTTGATCACGGAGGTGATGCGTTCATTCTCATTTTTCAGATCACTGGCCATGATTGCCGTAACGGTCATGACTCTTCCCAGGGCAGCCGCGCTTGTCGCCATGCAGTGATGGGCGATTCTTGCGTCATCGCACATCTTTGTTGTTCTGGCCGCGTGAATACGCACCTGGCCGTTCAGTGCCTGGGCAATTACAATTTCGTCGTTCATTTGATTGTTCTCCTGATCAGACGGTCATTCATCCGTCTCATCTTTCTTTCGTCTATTTTGATAATCTTTCTGTCAGCGGTGAAGATGCCGTTGCATTCATCCTCGATATCGCTGACCTGCGTGTAGATACAGCCGGAAAGGCCTCTCCTGATATTCTTCAGGATCATGTTCTCATACAGTTTCTGCACTGCCTCATCCAGCGCCAGCTTTTCCTTGAACTTCCTGTATCCGTAAAGCTTTTCCGCTTCACTGTGTCCCCATTCAAGATAGGAATAGCCGCCGAATTCAGACAGGATCACGATCCTGTTCTTTTTATCCTTCTTTGCCCTGTACGGGAAGAAGTAGTCATGGATGCTGGAGAAGTCACCGGCCCCCATATCAAACCAGCCGCTGGCACTGTCGATCAGTCTGGTGGAATCATACGCTCTGATATGTTCCGTCACCTTCTCTGAATCAAACTGTCCCCAGCCTTCATTGAACGGACACCATGCAAACAGGGAAACACTGTTGTACAGCGTATCCAGCAGAGCGTCCAGTTCCATGTAGTAGACTTCCTGCGCCTTTGCGTCGGCACGTCCAAGACGCGCATTGTCATGGTCATCCTTTGCCTTAAAGCCGAGTGTCGGCCATACCGTCTGGTAATTGTAGTCATAGGAGCCGCCTGACATCATATCCTGCATGACAAGGATCCCCAGCCTGTCGCAGTGGTAATACCATCTGCGGCATTCCGCCTTGACATGCTTTCTCAGCATGTTGAAGCCCATATCCTTGATCTTCTTCAGCTCATAGACCATCGCTTCATCACTCGGGAATGTCATGCCGGAATCTGAAGTGTATCCCTGGTCCAGCAGACCGCTGAAGAACAGCGGACGATTGTTCAGACAGAAACGCACGGTTCCTTCAGCGTCATGTCCGGCGCTGAATTTGCGCATGCCGAAATAGCTCTTGATGATATCATCCTCTGTCTGCACATAGACGTCATACAGGAACGGATCATCCGGTGTCCACGGATGCATATCCGGGATATCCGCGACGTAATGTCTTCCTGTCATCATTCCTCTGTGCACGGCTCTCTTTCCATCACCGATGGTGATGGCTGCCTGGGAGAATGTGCCGGCAAGATCGATATGAACCTTTGCGGCATCGAAGTCCGGTGTGATCTTGATGTCATGGACAGCGTGCTCACCGGTATCTTCCAGCCATACTGTCTGCCAGATGCCGGCAGTCGGCGTATACCACATGCCGCCGTGCTTCAGCTTCTGCTTGCCGTACGCGTATACTGACTGATCAGAGCTGTCCGTGCATCTGACCATCAGGGAATTCTGGTATTTGATGGTACTGGAGACATCGAAGGAAAACGGGGTATAGCCGCCTTCATGCGATCCGATCTCAATGCCGTTCATATATACCGTGCACTTCTGGTCCACGGCTTCAAAGTTCAGCCACGTATGCATGATGGATGGCTGATACGAGAACTGCTTGCGGTACCATAATGCCTGATCAGGCTGAAGGATCTCCGGCGCGCCGGACAGCTTCGTGCCGAGAGCGAACGGAACGTTGATCTTCTTCCAGGCATTCTGTACAGGCGCAGCACGAAGAGCGGTGATCTGGTATTCCCAGACACCGTTCAGGTTGGTGTAGCTGTCCCTCTGCATCCACATGCGGGGATATTCCTGCAGGGGTCTCTTCAGATCTGTTTTTCTTCCGAATTCACTGTCCAGCGCCATATTGTTTCCTTTTGTATGAAATCTATTCTATCATACATCCCTGTTTCTTACCGCAGGGTACAGCGAAGCGGCTGACCCGAGAATAAAGCATCCGTGCAGAAGCAGCGATTCCTTCACAACATCCGCGAAGAAGGATGTGTAATTCGCGTTTGTTTCAAGAGCGCTGGATACACTGTGACCATACAGCACCGTAATCAGGAATGACACGGCTGCCATGCACACCAGCAGCACGATCAGATCCGCTCCATACCGCTTCAGAAAACGCAGGCAGAAGGGAATAAAGAAGGCTGCCAGCACCATCGGAATCAGCCGTATGTCCATGATGAAACCGGTGGCGTTCATCATCTGCAGAAACAGAAATGCCATGATGACACCGCCGATCAGACCATAGATAAGACTGGTGAAAAGAACTTTTTTATCTTTGATCATTTCGTACCTCTGAAAAAGGACTGAAGATCAGTCCTTGTTGTTTTGCTTATGCGGCTGCCTGGGCAGGCTTGTTGAAGTCGTCAGCGATGGATTCACCGTTGATTACCTTCTGGATCTGCTCAGCCGTCAGCGTTTCGTATTCGATCAGGGCTGCGGCAATTGCCTCAAGCTGGGCACTGTGCTCAGCGATGATTTCCTTTGCCTTGTCATGGCAGCCGTTGATGATCTTTCTGACTTCCTGGTCAATCTCATAGGCGACTTCACCGGAAACGTTGTTCGGAGAGTTGTAATCTCTTCCGAGGAATACGTTCTGGGTACCGCTGTTGTACTTGATCGGTCCAAGATCGCTCATGCCGTACAGCGTAACCATGTCCTTGGCAATATTGGTTGCCCTTTCGATATCGTTGGATGCGCCGGTTGTGACATCATCGAAGAACATCTCTTCCGCAACACGTCCTCCCATATAGGAAGTGATGGTTGCCATCAGATCATTCTTCGTATCCATCATCTTGTCTTCCTTCGGAGTCATCAGGTTATATCCGCCTGCCTGGCCTCTCGGAATGATCGTAACTTTCTGAACGACCTGGGCATTGTCCAGGAACAGTCCGACGATCGCGTGTCCGCTTTCGTGATAAGCGACAAGCTTCTTCGTCTTTTCATCGTAAACACGGCTGACCTTTGCCGGTCCCATCATGACGCGGTCGATGGCTTCATCGATATGCTTCATATGGATCTCTTCGGCATTGTCACGCACTGCCAGGATGGCAGCTTCATTCAGCACGTTCTCAAGATCCGCGCCGGAGAACCCCGGTGTTCTCTTGGCGAGAGCGCCAAGATCGATATCGGAAGCGATGTGCTTGTTTCTGGCATGGACGCCGAGGATCGCCTCTCTGCCCTTGCGGTCAGGAAGCGCAACGGTGATCTGTCTGTCGAAACGGCCTGCTCTTAACAGCGCCGGGTCAAGAACGTCAGGACGGTTGGTTGCCGCGATGACGACAACGCCGGTGTTTTCTTCCATGCCGTCCATTTCGACAAGCAGCTGGTTCAGTGTCTGTTCACGTTCGTCATGACCGCCGCCGAAGCCGGCACCTCTCTGCCGTCCGACCGCGTCGATCTCATCAATGAATATAATGCACGGAGCTGTCTGCAGCGCCTTGCGGAACATATCACGGACACGTGACGCGCCGACGCCGACAAACATCTCAACGAAATCCGAACCGGAGATGCTGTAGAACGGAACATTGGCTTCACCTGCCACTGCTTTGGCAAGCAGCGTCTTACCGGTACCGGGGTGTCCTGCCAGCAGGATGCCCTTCGGGATACGGGCGCCCATCTTCTCATATTTCTTCGGATATTTCAGGTATTCGATGATCTCCGCCATCTCCTGCTTTTCTTCGTCACAGCCGGCGACGTCAGTAAAGCGGACACGGATCTTTCCTTCCAGTCTCGCTCTTGATTTGGAGAATTCAAACGCCCGGTTGTTGGCACTGCCGGCACCGTTCATCCGGTTGATCATCCAGATGCCGAGTCCCAGCATCATCAGGAACGGGATCAGTGATACCAGCGTATCCAGGAATACGTTGGACGCGTCCGAATCCGCGATGGAAAGCTTGGATCCTTTCAGATCCTTCAGCAGTCCGCTGATCTCCTCATCGGTTGTCGGTACTGTTGAAGTGAAGGTGATCTTCTGATCTTTCGCGTCTTTATAAACACCTTTGACGGTCGTGATGTTGCGGCCGATCGAAAGCGCGCTTTCGGTGACGTTTTCTTCACTGATGACCGTATGCATTTCCTGATAGGAAAGCTGTTTGACGGCGGATGTGCTGTTCATGGAGAACAGGCTCATGACCGCAACCAGCACAATGACATACGGCAGAAAATTTACAAGTCTGTTTCTCTGCATTCATTCAACTCCTTACTGATAGCATTCGTCTTTCAGAACGCCGACATACGGCAGGCATCTGTATCTCTGATTGAAATCCAGACCGAATCCGACGACGAATTCATTTTCGACTTCAAAGCCGATATAGTCGCCTTTGACTTCAACAGTGCGGCGGCTCGGCTTGTTCAGCAGTGTAACGATCTTTACACTGGCAGCGCCTCTGTGCTTGAACAGCTTGACGACAGTGTCCAGTGTTTTTCCTGTATCGATAATATCTTCAACGATCAGAAGGTCCATGCCTTTGACCGAAGTATCGAGGTCCTTCACGATGCGGATATCGCCGACCGACTCTGTTCCCTGGTAGCTTGTGACATCCATGAAGTCAAACTGGCAGTCCAGGTCAATGTGACGGATCAGTTCTCCCATAAAAGGTACAGAACCTCTCAGAAGCGCGATGATCAGCGGTGATTTGTTCTCTTTCCGGTAATCCTCGGTGATCTGTTTTCCGAGTTCTTCGGATCTTTTAATAATCTGTTCTTTTGTAACAAGAACTTTCTTGATATCTTTTTCTTCCCACATAATAGTCAGCTCCTAACCTAAATATTGTAGCACATCGATATCGGGACTCATAGAGAAATGATATACGTCACAGCCCAGTCCCGGCACCAGGATCACTGTGCCGCTGCGGTCTGTCACGATCGGCCAGAGCGGCCTTTTA
>ONSK01000181.1 GCA_900320455.1 uncultured Erysipelotrichaceae bacterium
CCATCGAAAAATATATAGCCGAGCAAGGCTAAGAAAGGAGAAAGCGGCTCCTCCCACCTGCTAAAGCAAGTGGGTTTCCGCCGCTAAATTATGTTATGAAACTGATCAAAGCTCTGTTTTCACGCACAATGTTCATGATTCTTGCCGTACTGCTGGAAGTGCTGCTGATCTTCAGCGCATTCCGCTGGTTCAATGAGAATGTTGCCTGGATCGAAGCGGTGCTGCGTCTTTTCAGCATCATCTTCATTCTGTTCATCATTAAAAACAGCAGACATCTGTCTTCTGATATGCTGTGGATCGTCATGATCTCTCTGTTTCCGGTGCCCGGAATGGCACTGTTCCTTCTGCTCGGTGCCGGAATGGTCTTTGGAAGAACATACCGTTCACTGACTGCCCGCACTGCCGCGCAGAGATCACATCTGCCGCAGGATCCTGACGTGCTTCAGGAAATGAAGGAAAGCTGTCCTTTCCTTGCCGGTCAGTTCCGCTATATATCCGAAAGCGCAGGCTTTCCCTTCTACCGCAATGAGAGTGTTTCGTATTATCCGCTTGGCGATACCGGTTTCCCGGTGATTCTGGAAGAATTGAAAAAAGCGCAGGAATTCATCTTCCTGGAATACTTCATCATTGAGGAAGGCGAAATGTGGAACAGCATGCTCGCCATCCTTGAAGAAAAAGCAGCCCAGGGGCTGGATGTGCGCGTCATGTATGATGACTTCGGTTCCTTCATGACACTGTCATGGAATTACGCGAAGAAGCTTGAAAGCAAAGGCATCCGCTGTGTTCCCTTCAACCGCGTCAATCCCCTGATCGGCGCCATCATGAATCACCGCGATCACCGCAAGATCCTTGTCATTGACGGAAAGACTGCCTTCTCGGGAGGCGTGAATCTCGCCGATGAATATATCAATCACATTGAAAAACACGGACACTGGAAGGACAACATCATCAAGGTAACAGGTGAAGCTGTCTGGTCGTATACCGTCATGTTCCTGACACACTGGAATGCCCTTTGCCCGACTGATGAAAGCTTTGAGACATTCCGCAGACATTCTGAGACAGATCATACCGACGGCTATATCGCCCCCTATGGCGATACCCCGCTGGATAATGAAATCACCGCCCAGTATATCTATATGTCAATGATCAACCAGGCGAATGATTACTGCTATATCTTCACGCCCTATCTGATCATTGATACGGAGATGATCAACGCGCTGATCCTTGCCGCAAAACGTGGCGTGGATGTGCGCATCGTCACACCGGGCATTCCCGACAAGAAGCTTGTCTTCAGTATCACCCGTTCCTATTACCGGCAGCTGATCGAGGGCGGCGTGAAGATCTATGAATACACACCCGGCTTTGTGCATTCCAAGGTATTCCTGTGCGATGATGAAACAGCTGCCGTCGGTACGATCAATCTGGATTACCGCTCTCTCTATCTGCACTTTGAAAACAGCACATTCCTGTACAAAAGCAGCGCCATTCAGGATATCCGGAAAGACTTTGAAGACACATTCCCGAAATGCCATCAGGTTGCTCTTTCCGAAGCACAGAACGGTTTCTTCAAGGAAATGTGGCTGGCTGTTCTGAGACTGTTTGCACCGATGATGTAAAGAAGACCTCCATGAAGAAGGTCTTCTTTTACTTTTTCCTTGTCATCAGCCAGTCGTAGAAGAAACTGCCTGTCTTGCCTTTTTCCGGCCATGAGCCTTCAGGTATCTCAACGATCTTGTATCCGTATCCGTTGATGATCTTCGTGCCGCAGGGATGTTCTCTCTCTCGTACGAAGTCTCCGTATTCCATATGCACATGCCCATGGAACATGAATTGCGGATGATATGTTTCCAGAAGTTTGTTGAAGCATTCAAATCCGCGGTGCGGCAGGTCTTCCAGATCACCATACCCGTATGCCGGGGCATGGGTGAGCAGGATGTCGAAGCCGTTGGTGAACAGCAGCTGTCCCTTCAGCTTCCGGATGCGCTTGGCCATCTCCGCTTCGGTATACATGTCCTTTCCGGAACGGTATCGGTAGGAACCGCCGAGTCCGAGAATCCTGAGTCCTCTGAAGTTATATACCTTGTCGTCAATATCATCACATCCGAGAGGTTCATGGATATCATAGACACCATCATGATTTCCTCTGACATATAACAGGGGTACATTCACCATGGTGACCAGAAATTCCATGTACGCGGGATCGAGATCGCCGCATGAAAGCATCAGATCGACGCCTTCCGTCTTTCTTGCGTTGAAATAATCCCAGAGTCCCGGCTCCTCATGATCCGCCAGCACCATAAGCCGCATATTACTGATCCTTTCCGACACCGCTGACTTCCATCATGTCCTGTGCCTTTCTGGTGAACATTTCCTTCGGCGGAAGTGTTCCGATAATATTGTCGCTGAGCCAGTCCATAGCCACGATATCGCTGCTCTTCATGCGCGGGGCATAGGCATCCTGGATCACAGCGTTCTGTGAGTGCAGCTCACCGGCGAACGGATCGAGCGTGCCTTCCATCAGCGCATGTTTCAGCAGCGTGATGAGCTTCTTTGCCTGATAGGGAATACTGCCGGAGAGATTGACGTCAACGACGCCTTCCGACATGCCCCACCAGTAGTTGACTGCCTTTTTGCGGCTGGTGCTGAATGTGCCGTCCAGCATCATCTTTGCCAGTTTTTCGTAATAGACCGCTGTATTGACAACACCGCACGCGAGGTTGGTGATGCTTTCATCATCTTCCAGCCGGAACAGTCCATATTCCGCGTTGTCCGCGAAGCTGCTGTCTTCCGTGCAGTACATGCGGATATTCAGGCGTTTCATCTGTTCCTTCCAGTCACTGTCGAGCGTTTCACTCCAGGCAAGATAAACCTTGCATAAAGGATCGATCAGAGCGGCGCCGATGGCGAACGCGTTGATTTCCGCCAGTGTTCCGTATACCGGATAATCGGCGATGAATGCCAGGACATGATCCTTGCTTAAAGATGCCGCAAGCGCGCCGAGCAGGAACTTTGCCTCATATGTGCGGGCATCATAGCAAATGACCGCCCCGACATTCTGGTTCAGTGAAGCGTTCATACAGATGATATCGGGACTGGCAAGGGCTGTGCGCAGTGTCTCATCCATCTGCAGGGAGGATGTGGTAAAGATGACATCCGCGTTCTCCGATGCCTTTTTCAAAGCTTTCCTCAACGCTTCGCCGGATGGACAGTTTTCATACTTCTCTGTTGTGATTCTGCCCTGGAAACTGTTTTCCAGGAAGATCCTGCCGGTTTCATGTTCAAAGACTGCCGGGGATGTCATCGGGCTTTCATCATAGATGAAGGCGCAGTGCAGCTTCTTTCTGCCCGTCAGAAGCTGAAGCGGATCCGGCACGGGAAGATCAAGAACTGGAATTTTCGGGGTTGCCTTGGCAGTCTGCGGTGCTTCCACCAGACTGATGTCCTTCTCTTTTTTGACTTTGATCTCATCGCGCATGCGGCGGATCCTTGTCGCGATCACTGTTTCAGATTCCCGGCGGATGCCTTCAATGCCGTACAGGGAAAGATACAGCAGGAAGGCATCACTGATCGATGCCTCATTGCCGGTCTTTTCATAGATTCTGCGGAAGCTGTAGTACATTGACTGCAGACGCTGCACGTTATCCTTCGTCCATGTTTCTTTTTCGGAGTAACCGAATATCTTGCAGAGCTTGCGGTAGGAGGATGCGCTTGTAAAGTCCATCTCATATACCGGCGCTGCTTTATAGAATGTCAGGAATGCCTCATAGAGACTGTCTTTTTCCTCCGGCATGATTCTGGTCACATCTGCCGTTACCGTCGGTGACTTGAGATAGCGGAAAACGGAAACACGCTTGTTTCCTTCCTGTACATAGAATCTGTGCTTATATTCAAATACCTTGACGGGATCGTTGATTCCGATCGTTTCCTGCGCTTTGTATACCGCAGCCCACTTGTACGCAAACTCCGTTCCCTCTTCCATCAAAGGCATGAAGTTGCGGGCAAATGATCTGCCTCTTGCCTCATTCAGCGTACCGGTGATCATATCCATCGGAATCTGAATAATGCCAAGAGGAACCCTTGCGAGCGTCTTTGTGTCCGTGATGCTTTCCAGGTTTTCCACGCAGGGATATTCACCCTTCAGAACTGCCTGGCGGAATGCCGCAGTTCCGAGTTTTTTCGCTTTTACATATTCTTCCATCTGTGTATCCTTTCACCGTGAGATTTCACGGCTTACAGAATCATACTGCATCTGTTGTTAAAATCAATTCATTCAGAGCATTTCTTCCACGGTTCTGACAATTGTTCTGATCCAGGAAGGCTTCGGGGCAAAGAAACGCTCTTTGTCCATGGAAGCTTCCGGGAAATCTCCTTCAAAATGAACCTGGAAATCAATCAGGCTGTCGGGCACACGCAGCTTCGCTTCCGGACGCAGTGTCTTCACAAAGACCGAAGCGATCAGCAGATCGCCGTATGGTGAGGCGTGTTCGCCGTCTTTGAAGAACAGTTCGATGTCCGGATGGGTATTCCGCACATTCTGCCAGACAACGCCTGCCTTTGCGCAGAGAGCGCCTGTCTTTTCCGCAAGTTCCTCATAGGCATCGATCATCTTCTGCTGGTTTTCCGGCATTGCCTTTTCCGCCCATGTCATATACAGGACGGGGATGGTGCCGGTGGTACGGCACAAGGCGCAGAGAGCTTCGCCGTTTTCCATCATTTCCTCTTTCGGCGGGAAGGGATGGGCAGCCTGCTGGATCACGCAGTAATCATAGTTTCCATACAGCAGGGCAAAGCGGATGGAGAAGTATTCCTTCCTGTGCCAGGCAAGATCCCTGCCGGAATAGGCAAGCATCGTGACATCGCATGTCTCTGAACATGACTTCTCAAAGATCTCTTTGAAAAGATACGGCATGTCATTCATGTAGGTGTGGGAATTGCCGATGAATAATACTTTTGTCATAGAAAGCACCTGCCTTTTCTCCAGTATATCAGACACTTATGCGCAGTGTTTCATATATAATGGAATCAGTTACGGAGGCTTCTATGAAAAACAATAAATATGTCCGGATCATCATGGATGTGGTGAATCTGTTCTCCGAAAAGGAGATGGGCATCTGTTCCGGATACGCGACACTGTACATCCTGATGGCAATGGTGCCGCTGTTGATGTTAATCATTTCGATCATCAATATGATGCCGTGGTTTACTGCCGAAGATGCCAGCGCATTCCTCTTCAGCCTCTTTCCGGAGATTCCTCAGGTACACGATATGCTGGAAAGCATCATTACGAATCTGAACAGCCAGTCCGGCAGTCTGATTGCCTCAGTCTCGGCAATCACAACGTTATGGTCTGCCTCAAATGCTCTGACTGCCATTCAGGTAGCACTGGAAAAGCTTCATGGAACTTCCCGCATCTCCTTAAAGGGAAAGCCGGCGGCGCTGCTGTTTACCGTTCTGTATATTCTTCTGATTCCTTCCCTGCTCGTCTTCCAGCTGATGAGAGACGCGATTACCCCGATCCTCACATCACTGTTTACCCGCACAGGTCTCACCGGTTTTGCCTCGCAGGCAGCGCAGTTCATGCATCTGAGCGGTATCATCGCGCTGGTATTGATGATTATTGTCATCTCTCTGACATATACATATCTTCCGAAAGGTAAGCGTTCATGGAAGAGTGAACTGCCGGGATCCGTCTTCGCAGGCATCCTCTGTGCCCTGTTCACCCTGGGATTTGCGTATTTCATCCCCCGTTTCTGGAAGCTTTCTTCCGTCTACGGATCCCTGGCAGCGGTATTCCTTTCCGCCATGTGGCTTCAGATGATCATTACGATCCTCTTCTACGGCGCTGCTCTCAATAAAGTCATCAACAATTCCTGAGACATTGTATGTCTCATCGCTGAAATTCAGGGCATATGCTCACTTTGTGTCCTGTTTTTCTCTCTCATACAGCTTCAGAATGGAAACGGAAAGGAGGTCTGAACATGGATCTCATCAAAACAGGAAACTTTCTCAAAGAGCTGCGGAAAGAAAAAGGACTCACCCAGGAACAGCTCGCGGAACAGATGGGCGTTGCCCGCAGAACGGTGTCACGCTGGGAAACCGGAATGAACATGCCGGATCTGGATCTTCTGATTGAACTGTCAGATCTGTATGAAACCGACCTCCGTGAAATCCTGAGCGGAGAAAGGAAAAGTGAGAAAATGAATGAAGAACTGAAAGAAACCGTCCTGCAGGTGGCGGATTACAGCAATGAGGAAAAGGAACGGCTGCTGCGGAGGATGCACTGGCTGTTCTTAGCAGGACTCATCGGCTTTATCGTATTCCTGGTCATTGTCATGTTTGATCTTCAGGATACGGCACCCTATGAAGCCATCGGCAGCTTCGGTCTCGGCCTTGCCTTCGGTATGGTCATCCTGGGCGTTATCTTCACCAGCAGATATGCCGGCAGGATCAGGGCATTCAAAATGAGACTGCTCAACAGAAAACAATAGAAAAAAAGAACGTGATCAAATGGTCACGCTCTTTTCATGAGTGCATTAACGGACAAGCTTGAACGGCTTGAGTCCCTTGACACAGTCCTTCGGTGTGATTCTGACTTCATCATTGTCGAGATCAATCAGGATATATCTGTTGTTTCCCATACCGATCTCGTGCATGTATGTCAGCTGTCTGAAGCCGTGTCTTGTTTCGATTCTTTCCACCAGGTCATGGTGCTCTTCTTCTGTCATCGCGTAGACGATGTCAACGCATGCCGTATCGATGGCGCAGATGTCTGTGGATGCCAGGATACCGACGTTCGGTGTGACAACAGGTGCCGCTGCCGTGCCTTCGCAGTCGCAGGATACAGACATGGTTCTCATGACGTTGACGTAGGCGATGTTCTTTCCGAAGAAGTCGATCGTTGCCTTTGTGGACTCGGAGATCTTTTCCATCAGTTCTTCTTCGACAACGCCCCAGTCATTGCCGTTCTTCGCGTGAATCATGGCTTTGCCGATACGTCCGTCCGCGCAGCCGATACCGATGTTCTTGTTGGA
>ONSK01000186.1 GCA_900320455.1 uncultured Erysipelotrichaceae bacterium
CTTGGCCGGGAAGCCCCCGCCTCTATGCGTCAGCTTAGGCGGCGGGAGTATGTCACGCCCTTTTTACTGTTTGGAAACACTGACGACAGGTTCCTTCTCATCAAAGCGGAGCGTCACCTGGTACGTATCCTTGAACAGCTGTGTTCCGGTGCTTCCGTCCCAGTTCCATCCCCAGACATTGAGCATGGTATTTCCGCTCAGATCTTCCGCATCAGGGCAGCTGATCATATTGCCCATCAGGATTTTCTCTCCCGGATCAACCCAGTCTTTTCCCGGATCCCATCCGGCCTCAGCCTTCCATGCCTCACCGATCAGATACCGTGCATCCGAAGTGTTTGTCACTTCGATATCAGGCATCATCATCCAGACGCCTTCCTGATTGAACAGCAGGATCCTTGTCAGTACCGCCTTATAGTATTCCGTTTCAGCAATCACAGTATCATACAGATATTCGTATGACTGAGAAGGATCCAGTTCTTCCTTTTCAGGTGCCGGTTCAGCTGTCGCAGGCGTATCTTTCTGATCTGCCGAGGAAGCAGGACTGCCTGTGCATCCGGCAGCTGAGAACATCAGTATCAGCGCCAGGATCCCATTCATATATTTTTTCATATGCGTTATTTCCCTTTCTTCACATACCGTATTATCGCTGCGGTATCCTGATTATTATACAGTTTCAGTGAAGACTGTGTATCACAGTTTTGCCTGCTGCAGCATTTCCTTTTCCTTCTTCGCGCAGACCGTATGCAGGTAGACAATGCATAAGACAGTCTGTACAAGCGAGGAAGCAGGTGTCGCAAGACCAACCCGGAACAGCGAAACGGGCTGAAGCCTCGACATCAGAAATGAAACAGGTACACGGACACCGAAAGCACCGATAATGCTCTGTGCCATGACAAATTTCGTATAGCCGCAGCCGTTGAAATAGCCTGTATAGCAGA
Source organism: uncultured Erysipelotrichaceae bacterium (assembly GCA_900320455.1). GTDB lineage: Bacteria > Bacillota_I > Bacilli_A > Erysipelotrichales > Erysipelotrichaceae > Bulleidia. Next base: position 939 of record ONSK01000186.1, read on the forward strand.
AGAAGAACGCTGTCAGAAGACAGTCGATGGCATAGGCTTTCAGATACTCCCAGCCCTGGGCAGTGACGAGGGGATCGGCGGAGAAGATGCCGCACAACAGATCGCCGTGGAAGAATGAAAGCCATGCCATGAGAATACCGAAGCCAAGGGAAACCCCGATGCCGTATCTGAGTGCGGTATGGGCTCTGTCCATTTTTCTCGCGCCGTAGTTCTGCGCCACAAAGGAAGCCATGGACTGTCCGAAAGCGCTCGGCACCAGCATGATAAACCCGCAGACTTTCTCCGCCACACCCATGCCGGCGCTTGCCAGAAGTCCAAGGGAATTGACAATGGCCAGAATGATCAGAAAGCTGATGCCGACAAGGAAGTCTGCCAGGGCAATCGGAATGCCGAAGCCGACGATTCTCTTTGTCAGTTTTCCATCAAAGCGGATATAGTTCTTTCCAAAGGCAAACGGCAGCGTTACGCGCCGTATCATAAGCAGGGAAAGCAATACGGAAAATGCCTGAGAGATGACTGTCGCAAGCGCCGCGCCGGAAGCTCCCATGTGAAATACCCTTACCAGCAGAAGATCGAGAAAGATGTTCATCACTGCCGCCATGGCAACCGTGATCAGCGGAATGCGTGAGTTGCCGAGTCCCCTGAACAGCGAACCGAGCAGGTTGTAGGCAGTGATGAATACCAGTCCTGCCGAACAGATCAGAATATAGGAACATGTCGCTTCAAATGCCTCAGCCGGCGCATTCATGAGTGCAGCGGTATTCCGTCCCAGAAGGATCATTCCGAGTGATGCCGCAAGGGCAATGCCGGCAAAGAAGACAATGCTTGTACCGACTGTCTTTCCTGCCTCTTCTGTTTTTCCTTCGCCGATCTGCTGGCCAAGCAGAATCGTTGTGCCCATTGCCAGTCCGGCAATGACCTGGGTGATTGTCATCATGATCTGTGATCCGGTGGAAACCGCCGATATATCAAGACTCTCGGCATATCTGCCGACAATAAGCAGATCCACCGCTCCGTACAGTGACTGCAGAAACATTGCCAGCAGCACCGGAACCGCGAACTTCAGCAGCGGTCCGAGAATCTTTCCTTCCGTAAAATTACCTTCGCTCATACTTTCCTCCAAATAAAACAGCCGGATAAAGCAGGCATTTCAGCCTCTGCCTTATCCAGCTTGTCATTTCCTGTGAATGACTCGCCCTCCGAGCAAGCAATTTCATTTTATGGAGTTTTGAAGCATTGTCAACTATTTCTCATTGACCAGCTTGCCGCTCATATGATCGATTGTGACACAGATCATCAGCGTATTCTTCGCGCTCTGTTCCATTTCCTTTGAGATATAGGATTCATCATTCGTGAACTTGTAGCAGAGCTTTCTTGAGATATCGCAGATCATCTGGGGATCATCGATCAGTTCTGCTGTTCCGAAGATGATGACACTGTGCACATTCAGTGCCCAGTCTCCTTCCTTCAGGAATCCTTTGTCATAAACGCAGTAGGATACCTTCGGATTCTCTCTGATGGCATCGATCTTGTGTCCGAGCTTTCCGCCGTGGAACCACAGCTTTCCGGTTTCCTCATCATACCAGTGATTCATCGGCATGCCGTACGGATAGCCTTCCAGACCTGTAACGGACAGCACGCCTCTTGTTTCATTCTTCAGTACTTCAATGCATTCTTCTTCTGTCATCTTCTGACGGATTCTGCGGATTTCTCTGAACATCTTCTTCTCCTTTTATGACTCCCACTGGGCATTGAACAGAGAGGAATAGAATCCCTTCTGTCCCAGCAGTTCTTCATGTGTTCCCTTTTCTATGACTGTGCCGTGCTGCAGCACAAGGATCAGATCTGCCTCTTTGATGGTGGACAGACGATGGGCAATGATGAATGTCGTCCTTCCTCTGCACAGTTCCATCATCGCTCTCTGGATCTTCTGTTCCGTATTGGAGTCAACGTTGGAAGTCGCCTCATCCAGTATCAGCATCTTCGATTCCGAAAGCATTGCCCTGGCAATGGTAAGCAGCTGTTTCTGTCCCTTGGAAATATTCACGCCGTCATCGGTCAGTACCGTCTGATAGCCGTCTTTGAGCGACATGATGAAGTCATGGATCTCAACTGCTTTGCATGCCTCAATCACTTCCTCTTCCGTCACATTGTCTCTGCCGTAGGCAACATTTTCATAGATAGTGCCTTCAAACAACCAGGTATCCTGCAGGACCATTGAGAACTGTTTCCTGAGGGAATCTCTTGTGACATGGAGGATATCATGTCCGTCAATGGAAATGACGCCGCTGTCCGGATCATAGAACCTCATTAACATATTGATAATCGTTGTCTTGCCGGCACCTGTCGGTCCGACGATCGCGATCATCTTTCCGCTTGCGGCTTCCAGATCAAGACCGTGGATGATTTCCTTTCCCGGAACATAAGAGAAGTGAACATTGTCGAACTTCACGTTCCCCTTCACCTGATCCAGTACCAGTGCATCATCCGCGTCTTTGATTTCCGCCGGTTCATCAATCAGGGCAAAGACACGTCTTGCGGCTGAGATCGCCGACTGCATTTCCGCCATAATTTCCGCGAGACCCGAGATCGGACCGGAGAAGCGCTTGGAATACAGGATGAATGCCGAGATATTGCCGGCAGAGATCTGCTGAGCAAGATACAGGATACCGCCGAGTCCGGAAATAATCGCAAGAGAGAGGTTGTTGATGAAGGTGACAGTCGGTCCCACAAGAGAACCCTGATAGTCCGCTTCATAGTATGTATCAACCGCTTCTTTGTTTCTGGCGTCAAAGCGTGAGATGATCGTCTCTTCCTGGCCGTACGCCTTGATCGTCTTATGGCCGGAAAGCATTTCCTCAACGAATCCGTTCAGCTCGCCGAGCTTTCTGGAACGCTTGGAGAACAGCGGTCTTACCACCCTGGCGCGATGCCGGGTGATATAGATGATCAGCGGTGTCGTAAAGACGAAGACGATGCACATCGTCAGATTGATCCGGATCATCATCACGGCAGAGCCGATGACCGTAACAACGCTTGTCGCGACAGTGATCAGATCGGATGAGAGCGACGTATTGATCGTATCGATATCATACGAGATGCGCGAGATCAGATCACCTGCCTGGTGATTGTCAAAGAAGCTGACAGGGAGTTCCAGCAGATGTTCGAACACTTCCTTTCGCATCTCTTCGGTAATGCCGGAAGATATGCGCATCAGCACAATCTGCGACAGATACGACAGCAGGCTGTTTCCCATCACACAGCCGAACATATACAGACACAGTGTCGTGACTGCCTGGAAATCCACATTGCCTGCCTCGGCAATCGCGTCAATCGCCTTTCCGGAATAGTGCGGGATCATCAGGACAAAGATATTCGCGGCAAATGTCATGACAACCGCCAGGAACATCATTCCCTTTCTTCTGAGCATGTATCCGAGAATACGCTTCAGAATCTTTCCGGAATCCGCTCTTTTGTTTTCATGTTCAGTCAAAGAGAGCACCTCCCATCTGCGAATCTGAAATCTGCGCATACAATGCGTTTTTCTTCAGAAGTTCTTCATGTGTACCGATGCCGTCAATCACACCGTGATCCAGAACGATGATCTGATCGCAGTTCTTGATGGAAGAAACACGCTGGGCAATGATGATCATTGTCGTATTGGGATATCTGTCATTCAGGGCCTTCCTGAGCTTCGCGTCAGTCTTGTAGTCAAGGGCACTGGAGGAATCATCCAGCAGAAGGAATTCCGGCTCAGCCGCAAAGGCGCGGGAAAGCAGCACTCTCTGCCTCTGTCCGCCGGAGAGATTCGTTCCCTTTGCCGTTAACATGTAGTCTTCCTTTTCATCGAGGGCATCGATGAATTCCGCCGCCTGGGCGCTGTCTTCCGCATCGCTCATGTCATCATCGGAAACATCTCTTCCGAAACGGATATTCTCGGCAATCGTATCGCCGAACAGGAAATCATTCTGCATGACTGCTCCGAAGGCATGTCTCAGTTCGGAAGGCGTGTAGTTTCTGACATCCTTTCCATTCAGATACACAGCTCCCTGATCCACGTCATAGAATCTCAGAAGCAGGGAAAGAATGGTTGTCTTGCCGGCACCTGTCGCACCGATGATGCCGAGTGATTCACCCTTTTTCAGTTTGAAGGAAATATTCCTGATATTGTCTCTGACCTTCAGATAGGAGAATGTCACATCTCTGAATTCCAGAGCATATGCAGGATCACCATCCGGATAATTGCCGGGCAGCCAGTCCTTCTCAGTATCGCTGTTAAGCACTTCCATGATTCTTGCCGAGGAAGCCATGCCTCTTGAAAACATGATGAACATGCGGCTGACAGCCATCAGGGATCTGGAAATCATCTGGAAGTAGGACATGAACGCAAGGATCTTTCCGGTTTCCGAAAGACCCGCATTGACTCTGTAAGCACCGACGAGAATGACACCGATCATACCGAGATACAGGAACATGTTCATCATCGGATTGATGACTGCCATGACCATGTTGGCATGGATTTCCTCTTCACGGAGTTTATGGTTGACACCGGCAAACCTTGTTCTTTCACGCTCTGTTCTGGACAGTGCCTTGATGACACGGATACCCTGGGCATTCTCACGCACAACGGCTGTCATCCGGTCATTGGCCTTCTGCACTTTCGTAAACATCGGCACGCCTTTGGCAGCTCTCAGCCATACAAGAACAAGCATGAACGGAATGACTGCCAGGAATACCAGCGCCAGAACAGGTTCCATGACAAACGTCATGATCAGACCGCCGATCGTAATGATCGGGGCTCTGACACCCATTCTCTGCATCATGCCAACCATTCTGTGCACATTGTATGTATCGCTTGTCAGTCTGCTTTCCAATGAAGGAATGGTGTATTCATCTGTCTTCTGACATGTCAGATACAGCGTCTTGTCAAACAGGTCATGACGGATATTCTGCGTCACCTTCCGGGCAACTCCTGCGGCATTCCGGTTGGCCAGGACATTGAACAGCCAGGCAAGCAGGGAAAGCACAACCATGATCACCGCCCACATGATGATCGCATCACGATCCTTTGCCGGAACGATCTCATCAATGATTCTTGAAAGGATTTCCGGCAGTAAAAGCTCCAGGAATGTTCCCAGAGCCTTGATTGTCAGTCCGATTGCCATCATGGCAGCACATGGCTTTAAATACGTCCGAAGCTTTTTCACGCGCCCATTATACTCCGAATAGTCTCAGTAAAACATCTCAAATACATTTCTTTTTTCATGCTATACTGCTTGCGTGAAACAGAAGGAGAATTGCCATGCATACATACAGTGCCGTCCTCTTTGATCTTGACGGAACCATTTCAGATTCCGCCCCGGGCATCACCCGCAGCGTTGCCCACGCTTTTGAAAGACTTGGCATGCCTGTGCCGGAAAGAAAACAGCTCCGTGTCTTTATCGGACCGCCGCTTTCCAAGACATTCCCGGAATTCGGTGTACCAAAGGAAAGAGTCACGGAAGCTATCACATATTACCGTGAACTGTATACAGCAGAAGCCAAATATGAGAATGAACTGTATCCCGGCATGGAAGATCTCCTGAAGAAACTGAAGGAAGACGGACTGAAGCTGTATGTCGCAACATCCAAGCCGGAGATTCTCGCAAAGGATATTCTGAAGCACTTCGGCATCGATCATTATTTCGATGAGATTGCCGGCGCCACAATGGACTATGCCAGAGAGACAAAAGAAGCTGTTCTCCGCTGCCTGCTTGATAAAATCGGAACGGAAGACAAAGCTGTCATGATCGGCGATACAGTCTATGACGTCGAAGGTGCCAATGCCCTGCGGATACCATGCATCGCAGTCACATGGGGCTTTGGAAACAGAGAAGAAATGATACAGGCAGGCGCAGTTTCCATTGTCGATACAATGGATGAGCTGTACCAGGCTATCTGAATACATGAAAGCACGGATCATCAGACCCGTGCTTTTCAATGCAGTTCTCATACGCCGAACAGTTTTACATTCTGTGATCTCTAGCTTCTCGGCTTGACCTGATCCGCGCACGCTTTGATACGTGCAAGATCTTCTTCTCTGAGATTCTCATTTTCTTTGTATTCCGCATCAATTTCCATGCGGATATTGTAATAGCCATCGTCATCGCTGAATGTAATGACAAAGTATGGATAGTATATGCCGCCGTCTTCGAACATCTTGTAAATACTGATGTTCATACCATCAAATTCCTGTTCACTGACAAATGTAAAATCAGAACCTTTCGGCTTTGAATCAAAAGGTTTTTTGCAAAGCCGGATCACAGGATTAATCACTGCTTTGTCATTCATTCCGACAGAGTAACAATAGATTTCTCTGCCATCCATCTTCTTTTCGATATTTCCTTTCCAGTGCTCTGCAAACCCGGCAATCGAAGTATTAAACTGTTTATCGATTGTTTTGGGCGAAGGTGCATCAGGCAGATTCGGATATTGAACAGAATACATATACAGAGACAGGAAAAGTAATCCGATGACGCTGATAATACAGAATCTTTTAAATCCCTTTTCAGTCATTTATTCTTTCCTCCATTTTCCAAACTGCATAAATCTGTGATGCGCAGACACCGTGAATGTCAATGCAGATAATACTTTCAGATATACCAGACAGAAGGAACTGACGCAGAGATCTTCGTCAGTTTTCTTCTTCAACGATGACTGCTGTTCCCGTGACCAGCACACATGCCAGATCCGTCACAACATCCGTCCTTGCGCCGACTATTGCGTTGGCGCCTTTTCTGCGTGCCTCGCGCATTGCCGCGGAAGCTGCTCTGTCCTGGGCTTCATTGATTCCGAAAGCATGTCCGGGTTTCTCAAGGGAAGAGAACAGACTCTTGTTGATTTCTGCTTCTCCGGATACCAGGCCGAGGTATTCTCTGATCCAGTATCCGTCAAAGGAGGATGTTGTGGTGATCATCCTTTCTTCTTTTTGAAACGGATATTTCTTTTCTTCGTAGTATTTCTGATATTCATGAATGACTTCCGGCGGGAATCTGTTTTCCTGCAGTTCTGTCATGACGATCTCTTCATTGTTTTCAATATCTTCCAGAGATTCAAATGAACTCTTCAGCGAGAAGTCCCTGATCTTGTTATAGCAGTCCCAGCAGATCACTGCCTTTCCTACTGTATTGGCGGTCTGGGTAATTGTATCCGCCTTTTTATGACATACCGAACATATTCTTGCCATGTATTTTTCCTTCTTTCTACATTTCTATTATAGTTTCCTTTGATAACTGAATCATCTTTCCCGGGACGAAACGGCGTTTTTCCGGGATAAAACGGAAAAGACCCGGCATTTCTGCCGGATCTCTGTATGATTACATCTTTTCAGGAGCGCTGACACCGATCAGATCAAGCGCGTTCTTCATGACAGTCATGCACGCTTTGACCAGTCCCATACGTTCATTTGTGAGCTCCGGATTCTCGGGATCGAGAACACGGCAGCTGTTGTAGTAGCTGTGGAAGTCTCTTGCCAGCTGCTGCAGATAGCCGCAGATGCGGTTCGGAGCTCTGTACTTCGCGCAGTCAGCGACAGTCTTGGGGAATTCGCTGATCTGCTTGAGCAGTGCCATTTCCTTCGGATCTTTTAACAGATCATAGGATTCCGGCATATAGAATTCCGGGGCATCCTCACGGTTGAGGATGTTGTACATTCTTGTATACGCGTACTGGGCATAGTAGACAGGGTTGTCATTTGTCTTCTGTCTTGCCAGTCCCATATCAAAGTCCATGTGTGTTCCGACTTCCTTGGAGACAAAGAAGTATCTTGCGGCATCGACACCGACATCCTCACACAGTTCACGGATCGTGATGGCATTGCCGGTACGCTTGGACATCTTGACCTCAACGCCGTTGTCGACCATTCTGACCATCTGGATCAGATCGACTTCCAGGCTTCCCTTCGGATAGCCGAGGGCTTCCAGGGCGCAGTTCATTCTTGTCACATAGCTGTGATGGTCGGCACCGAGCAGGTCAACCAGCTTTGTATAGCCTCTTTCCAGCTTGTATACGTGGTTGGCAATATCCGGTGTGAGATATGTAAGCAGACCTGTGCTCTTTTTCAGCACTCTGTCCTTGTCATCGCCGAACTGTGTGCTTCTGAACCAGAGAGCACCATCCTCTTCGTATGTCAGTCCCTTTTCTTTCAGGTCATTGAGAACCTTTTTGATACGGGCACTGTCATTCTCATAGAACATTCTTTCATGAACCCAGGAATTGAATGTGACACGGTACAGTGCCAGGTCGTTTTCAATCTTCTTCAGTTCTTTCTCAATACCGATATTCTTGAAGTATTCCAGACGTTCGTTCTCGTCCGCATCCAGCCATTTGTCGCCTTCTGTCTTCGCGATTTCAACGGCAATATTCTTCACGTCTTCCGCGTGATAGCCATCTTCCGGCAGTTCGAACGGTCTTCCGAAGTATTCGTTGTATCTTGCGATCAGAGACAGCGCCAGCATGTGGATCTGGTTGCCGGCATCGTTGACATAATATTCTCTCAGCACGTCATATCCGGAAGCTTCCAGCAGACGGCAGATGGAATCTCCCCATGCCGCGCCTCTTGCATGTCCGCAGTGCAGATCTCCTGTCGGATTGGCAGAGACGAATTCCACCAGGATCTTTTCACCGTTTCCTGTGTTGTTTTTACCGTAGCTGTCACCTGCCTCGATGATTTTGTTGATGACATCAGCCAGAGAGGATTCGCTCATGACGAAGTTGATGAATCCCGCGCCTGCCGCTGTGACGGATGATGCCTCAGGCAGGTTCTTCTGCAGCACCGGAATCAGGTCATTCGCGATTTCAATCGGCTTTCTGTGCAGACTTTTGGCAAGACGCATGGCAATGTTTGTGGAATAGTCTCCCATCTTCGGATCACGGGGTCTTTCCACCATGACCATATTGTCTTCCGCGTCGATCTCAAACGCTTCCTTTACGGATATTTTTACCGCAGAGCGGATCTTTTCACTGATATCACTCATATTGACAGCCTCTCCTCTATATAAAAAGCCTTCTCATTATATACGAAAAGGCTTTGATTTGGACATAAATTAAACTGTTTGTGATGTCAGTCAGCCGGATGATTGACAATGCCGGTAAAGAGAACTGCGTGATCCTGGCCGCTCAGAGCAAACAGGAACGGATGATCTGCCGTAAAGTCAATGATCTCCGGTTCTCCCGCTAACGCGCTTTCTGCCATCATGACGACTGTGAAGGCTGCCGCCTCCACACCGTCTTCATCGCTCTTGAGTCTTGCGGCATGGCTGATGGAGCTGATGTAAGCTTCCGTATCTGTCAGCGGCGAGAAATCTGCGCTGCCCGTAAAAATATCTGTGACACCGAGTTTTTTCAGTTCATCAATTAATGAGATTTCAGAAGAAACATCCAGTTTCGGCAGTGAAAGATTCACCGTCCCGGTTCTGCTTTCAATGCCGTCATAATTGCCCTTGATCAGTTCATATACTTCAGGATCATCCAGAAGTATTTCGGGAGAAAGTCCTTCTTCCGGAAGAATGAACCACATCACGCCGCAGTCGGTCAGATACAGGGAAACAGCTTTCCATCCGTTTCCGTAATAAACCGTACCTGTCTCAGAACTGTGCATCATCTCTGTCTGAATGTCTTTGTCCGGCGCATGGAATGTCTCTTCCTTTGTCAGTTCCTTTTCAAAGGCACTTGCCCAGGATGCCTTCAGATACAGAGCCGAGGCAAGCGCCATGACAGTATCCGCTTCTGTTTTCTGATTCTTCGCGTATTCTTCCAGCAGATGTCCGGTATTGTCATTCAGCCAGTCCTGGAAGGCTTTGTTCAGCTCATCCGTGCCCATCTTTCCTTTATAGGAAGAGGCATGGTACTGCTTCGCCAGCAGATCCGGAATCTCCTGATGGAATGCGATGTTCTCATTCAGCCAGATGCTGTTGGCATACAGTTCTTTCAATACGGGATTATCTGCGCTGTTGGCAGTCCACGCGGCATCGATGATATTTCTGAGATCTTCCGTATTCTCAGCACCCAGCAGATCCAGCAGCTGCTTTCTGGAATTGCCGTCCGCGCATTCGGCCAACATGCCCAGCGCGATATAGACGTTCAGCGGCGAATAGACTCTGTTCTCATTGCCGGCTTTCTTCAGAAAAGCCTGCATCGTCTTCTGATAGAACGGATATGCCTGATCCTGCAATGTTCTTGAAGCTTCGACGCTTTTGTAATGTTCATCAAGGTACGCATAGTATTCATCAGACATCTGATATGCCTCGGCATCCTTGTACTTTGTTTCTGCCTTTACCGTCTCCGCCTGGGCAATGATCATTCCGGCGCCTGTGCTTTTACCGCCGCATCCGGCCGTCACCGCCAGAGCCAGCACACCGGCAGCGATTCCTGTTTTTCTTACAATATTGTTCATATGGATTCCCTCCATCAATAACAGTGTACGTCTTTTCCGCATCATTACAAAGAAAGACGATGATTCACACCGTCTTTCTGTTTCATCATGGCTGACAGACTGTTCCTGTATACAGCATCGTTCCGGCAGGACCGCGGATCACGAAGATGAACGGTCTGTCCGCCGTGAAGTCATAATGTACCGGCTCCACGCCTCCCATGGCACCGGCGCCGATTTCAAAGGCAGCTGCTTCCACGCCGTTTTCATCCGCGGATACTTTCACACCTGAGACAAATCTGTTCAGATATACATTTTC
>ONSK01000188.1 GCA_900320455.1 uncultured Erysipelotrichaceae bacterium
AGTGACACCATTCTGTTTATTGTATGACTTGGAAATTGACATAAGGGCCTCCATATATAGCTAATATAATTATAACATAGCCCTATCATTGTATCAAGTCAAACATATGGCTACGCAGATAATAATAGCCCGTGTTTAAAGTTATAGGAAAAGGAGGCACTTTTTCATATGCCTCCTCAACTTAAGACTTGATTTCACTTACTTTGCGTAAGATCCGCTTTCATCTGCCGGTCTTTTTTTTTATAATAATTGAAGTGGAAGTAGGAGGAAAACGATCATGGATGCTCCCTATGCAATAGAGATGCTGAATATCACCAAACGTTTCCCCGGAATTATCGCAAATGATAATGTCACGATCCAGCTGAGAAAGGGCGAGATCCTCGCGCTTCTCGGTGAGAACGGCGCCGGCAAGTCTACCCTGATGTCGGTTCTGTTCGGTCTGTATCAGCCGGAAGAAGGCATTATCAAAAAAGACGGAAAAGAAGTAAAAATCAATGACCCGAATGATGCGAATGATCTGGGAATCGGAATGGTTCATCAGCATTTTAAGCTTGTACAGTGCTTTACTGTCCTGGAAAATATCATTCTCGGTGTTGAAACAACAAAGAACGGTGTTCTTCAAATGGATGAAGCCAGAAAGAAAGTCATGGCACTTTCCGAGAAGTATGGTCTTTATGTTGATCCTGACGCAAAGATTGAAGATATCACCGTCGGTATGCAGCAGAGAACGGAAATTCTCAAGATGCTTTACCGTGACAATGAGATTCTGATTTTCGATGAACCGACGGCTGTCCTGACACCGCAGGAAATCGAAGAGCTCATGCAGATCATGAAGAACCTCGCCAAGGAAGGCAAATCCATTCTGTTTATCTCGCATAAGCTGAATGAAATCATGGAAGTTGCTGACAGAGTATCGGTTCTGAGAAAAGGCAAATATATCGGAACCGTCAATGTCTCTGAAACAAATGAAGCGGAGCTTTCCAGAATGATGGTCGGCCGTGACGTGCAGCTTGTCGTTGAAAAAGGACCTGCGCATCCGGGCAAAGTGCTGCTTGATATTCAGAACATGACAGTCGCTTCAAAGGTTCATAAGAACAACGCTGTCAAAAATGTGTCTCTGCAGGTAAGAGCAGGCGAGATCGTATGCATTGCCGGTATCGACGGCAACGGCCAGTCAGAATTCGTTTACGGACTCAGCGGTCTGGAACCGCTTGTTTCCGGAAAGATCCTGCTGGAAGGAAAGGACATTACAAAGGCGAGCATCCGTTCCCGCTCTGAGCTGATGAGCCATATTCCGGAAGACAGACACAAGCACGGACTTGTTCTGGATTACTCTCTTGAGTACAACATGATCCTGCAGCTGTACTTTGAACCCCAGTTTACAACCAAGGGCGGATTCCTGAAGAGAAAGGAAATCCGTGAATACGCTGACAAGCTGATTGGTGAATATGACGTGCGTTCCGGGCAGGGTGCCGTCACAGCCGCAAGAGCGATGTCCGGCGGAAACCAGCAGAAGGCAATCATCGGCCGTGAGCTGGACAGACCGCATGACCTGCTGCTCGCGGTACAGCCGACCAGAGGACTTGATGTAGGTGCCATCGAAGGTGTCCACCGCAATCTGATCAAAGAAAGAGACAGCGGAAAAGGCGTTCTGCTTGTATCTTTGGAACTGGAAGAAGTGCTGAATGTATCCGACAGAATCCTTGTCATGTATGAAGGTGAAATCGTCGGTGAGCTTGATCCGAAGAAGACAACCGCTGAAGAGCTCGGTCTGTATATGGCCGGTGCCAAGAGAAATACAGGAAAGGGGGCTGAGGCATAATGAAAGAGAGCATCTTTAAGAAACCCGGTGTTCAGACGCTGGTCTCATCCCTGATCTGTATCGCTGCAGGTCTGTTTGTCGGTTTCATTATCCTGACAATCATCAATCCTTCCGGATCTTTCGATGCGATCGGAACAATCCTTCTGAACTTTCTGACCCGTGCCACCGGTGCGGCAAAAATGAAATCATTAGGAAATACCCTTGCAAAAACAGCACCGCTGCTGATGTGTGCGCTGAGCGTATGCTTCTGCTATAAGGTCGGTCTCTTCAATATCGGCGCTGCCGGTCAGTATGAGGCAGGCGCATGCCTTGCACTCTATACGGCAATCGCTCTGAAAATGCCGTGGTTTGTCTGCCTGATCGCAGCAGCTCTCGGCGGTGCGGTTCTCGGCGCAGTCGTCGGTTTCCTGAAGGCTTACAGAAACGTCAATGAAGTTATTTCCGGTATCATGCTGAACTGGATTACGCTGTATCTGACAAATATGCTGCTGGGCGGCGCAAATGTAAAAGATCCGGCCAGCCCGTATACAATGCCTCTGAGTTCCTCCAATCCGAACAGCATTCTGCCTTCACTCGGACTTGGTGCGCTGTTTAACAACAACCGCTACGTCACGATTGCGATTCCTCTTGCAATCCTGATCGCAGTGCTGATCTGGGTCATTCTCGAAAAGACAAAATTCGGTTATGAACTGCGCGCAACCGGTTTTAACAAGGATGCTTCCCGTTATGCCGGCATGAAGGAAAAGAAGAATATCATCATCACGCTGGCAATCGGCGGCGCTCTCGCTGCCCTTGGCGCGGCGTTCCTGTTCCTGTCCGGCTACCAGCAGTGGTCAACAACACAGTCCTCTGTTCCGGGCATGGGCTTCAACGGCATTGCCGCGACATTCCTCGGCGGTCTGAATCCGATCGGAACGATTTTCTCTTCCTATTTCATTCAGTCAATTACCGACGGCGGCGCGATGATCAACCGCTCATTATATCCGGCTGAAATCTCCGATCTGATTTCCGCTGTCATCATCTATCTGTGCGGATTCGTTCTCTTCTTCAAGACAGTGATCACAACCCGCATCAGAAAGAATGAAGAAAAGCTCGCGAAAAAAGCGGAAGGAGGAAACAAATAATGGTACTCCTGATCCAATACACACTGATCTTCGCCTCCGTACTGATGCTGGTGGCACTTGGCGGATGCTTCTCTGAACATTCCGGTATCATCAACCTCGGTCTTGAGGGCATCATGGTTCTCGGCGCGCTTGGCGGCGCACTCGTGATGAATCTGCTTCCATCAATGCCGCCGGTGCTGATGGTTCTTGTGACTGCTGTCTGCGCTGTCATCTTCGGTATGCTCTACAGCTGTCTGCTCGGCGTTGCCGCAATCAGGTTCAGAGCTGATCAGACTCTGATCGGCACAGCGATGAACATGCTCGCAACAGCTGCTTCCACTGTATTCGTATCCGCATACAACGCTTCCATCAACCCTGACAACACATCCTCCACGCTGCAGTATATCCAGCAGAAGAATGCGTTTATTATCAGAATCGGAGGCTTTGAATTCAACTGGTTCATGCTGTTCTCTGTCATTATCCTCGCGATTGCCTGGTTTGTTCTCTACAAGACAAGATTCGGACTTCGTCTGCGGGCATGCGGTGAAAACCCGCAGGCAGCTGACTCTGTCGGTATCAATGTCCATAAGATGAGATGGGCAGGTGTTCTGATTTCCGGTGCGCTCGGCGGACTGGGCGGAATCGTCTACATTCTGGCCGGTGTTTCCGAGTGGAAATTCGAAGTCGGTGTTGCCGGTTTCGGCTTCCTGGCACTGGCGGTTATGATCTTCGGTCAGTGGAAACCGACCAAGATTGCTCTTGCGGCAGTACTGTTCGGCTTCTTCCGTGCTCTGTCAAACGTTTATACCGGATTCCCGTTCCTGGCAAATCTCGGTATTCCGAGCACGATTTACAACATGATGCCGTATATCATCTCTCTTGTGATTCTGGCATTCACATCCAAGAACTCCAAAGCTCCGAAGGCGGAAGGTATTCCGTACGACAAGGGCCAGAGATAACAGATCAAGTGCACTCCGGTGCACTTTTTCTTTTCGTGCCATATGAGTTAGATACAGTTGAAAGGCAATCATGATACAATACATGCAGAAAACGTTTTTCAATGGGAGATAGAAAATTATGAAAATCGTACTGGAACACATTACAAAGAGGTACCCGAACCAAAACAAGAAAGAGGGCGGTTTCGTCACGGCTGTCGACAATTTCAATTTTGAAATTCCCGACGGCAAGCTGATCGGACTGCTGGGACCTTCCGGCTGCGGAAAATCAACAACGCTGAACATGATCTGCGGACTGGAAACCCCGACAGAAGGAAGAATCTATTTCGGCGAAAATGACGTCACGGATCTTCCGCCGGAAAACAGAGGCGTCGGCATGGTATTCCAGAGCTACGCGCTTTATCCGCATCTGACAGTCAAACAGAATATCACCTTCCCGCTGGAAAACCTGAAAGGAAAAGACAAGCTGACCAAAGAGGAAATGAATGAGAAGGCGCTTGAGGCAGCGAAGCTCGTGCAGATTGAGAAGCTGATGGAACGCAAGCCTTCCCAGATGTCCGGCGGCCAGCAGCAGCGTGTCGCGATCGCCAGAGCTCTTGTCAAGCGTCCCCGCGTTCTGCTTCTGGATGAACCGCTGTCCAACCTTGACGCAAGACTGCGTCTGCAGACACGTGAGGAAATCAAGCGTATCCAGCAGGAAACAGGCATCACGACTGTATTTGTCACGCACGACCAGGAAGAGGCAATGTCAATCTCCGATATAATCATCGTCATGAGCGCGGGACATTTCCAGCAGATGGGCAAGCCGCAGGACGTCTATGATGATCCGGTGAATCTGTTCGTTGCCAAATTCCTGGGAACACCGGAAATCAATGTATTTGACGGAGAAGTGAAGGGTGAGAAGCTGTATATCGGCAATGAGGCAGTGCTTGACGTGAAGGGTGTCAGCGATCAGAAGGTCAAGGTCGGTATCCGTCCGGAAGGATTTGTCGTGGATGAAAACGGACCGTTCTCCCTGAAGCTTTCCCGCGTTGAAGTCATGGGAAGAGATACAAGCATCATTTCCACCCACCCTGACGCAAAGAGCGAATCTGTCAGATCCATCATTCCTTCTGATACAAAGACAGACAGAAATGCGGAATATGTGCGCTTCTCTTTGAAACCGTATAAGGTTTATATCTTTAATAACGAGACTGAAGAGAGAATCCGCTTTGAAACGGAGTAATGCATATGTACGGAAAGAGTAAAAAAGCATGGCTTTATCTGCTTCCGGCGTTTGCCTTCCTGGCGGTATTCATGATTTATCCGCTGTTCGATGTATTTGTCTATTCGCTGGAAGAGGGATATAATTCCGCCTCGCAGACATTCTCCGGCGTAGGCGCCTATAACTATTCCTATGTCCTGCATGATCCGTATTTCCTGCAGGCTGTCAAGAATACATTCATTCTTGTCATCATTACCGTTCCGCTTTCCACCGGCATCGCGCTTCTGATCAGTGTCGGTCTGAATTCCATTACGAAACTCAAGGAATTCTTCCAGACCGTGTTCTTCCTGCCGTATGTCACAAATACCCTGGCAGTCGGTCTCGTGTTCATGATTCTCTTCAAGAAGACACCGTATTCCGAAGGCTTCGTGAACATGCTGATAAGCTTCTTCGGCGGTAACACTGTGGATTTCATTGAAGGTCCGTACTGGGCAAAGATGTTCGTCATGTGCTTCTATACGGTATGGGTTGTCATGCCGTTCAAGATCCTGATCCTGACAAGCGCGCTTGCCTCAGTCGATCAGAATCTGTACAAGGCAGCCAAGGTGGATGGAACATCCTCCTGGCGCATCTTCTGGCGGATCACGCTGCCGATGATCTCACCGATGATCTTCTATCTGATCATCACCGGATTTATCGGCGCCTTCAAGGCATATTCGGATGAGGTTGCCATCTTCGGCACGAACCTGAACGCTGCCGGCATGAACACGATCGTCGGCTATGTATACGATATGCTCTACGGCGACAGCGGCGGCTATCCGTCCTACGCTTCAGCGGCAGCGCTGATTCTGTTCGCGATCGTTCTGACCATTACCGTGATCAATCTGCTCGCTTCCCGCAGCAGCAACCCTGTGGACTGAGGAGGTGAACTGCAATGAGTGTACAGAACAATTCATTTGAAAAAATCGAGAAGTCCGCGAGGGCAAGAAAAAAGACGGTCAAGACGATCACCTATATCCTTCTTGCGGTATGGGCGGCAGCTGTCCTGTTCCCGTTCTACTGGATGATCCTGACGTCGCTGAAGAGCTACAGTGCCTACAACTCGGAATATGTTCCGCAGCTGTATACGCTGGCGCCGACGATGCAGAACTACGCAGATGCCTTTACGGCAGTGCCGCTTGCCAGGTATTTTGGCAACACGCTGCTGTTTACGATTATCACAACAGCGTTCATGTTAATCGTGACGGTGCTTGCGGCATTTGCCTTCGCAAGACTGGAATTCAAGGGCAAGGATCTTGTGTTCACACTGTTCCTTGCGCTGATGATGATCCCGAATGAGCTTGTCATCATCACCAACTTCCAGACCATCACCAATCTCGGCATGCGCAATACCTTTACCGGTCTGATCCTGCCGAGCATCACCTCGGTGTTCTATATCTATCTTCTGAAGGAAAACTTTGAACAGATTCCGGATGAGCTGTACAAGGCGGCGAAAGTCGACGGCACCAGCGATTTCAAGTATCTGACAAAGGTCATGATCCCGATCTGTCAGCCGACGATCGTCACAATTACGATCCTGAAGGTCATTGAATGCTGGAACTCCTATGTATGGCCTCGTCTCATCACGGACAACAGCCTGTACTTCCTGGTATCCAACGGTATTCAGGAAATCAGAGAGAACGGCTTCGGACGTGAGAATATTCCGGCGATGATGGCGGCAGTCGTTGTCATTTCCATTCCGCTGATCATCCTGTTCCTTATCTTCCACAAGAAGATTATGGCAGGTGTCTCAAGAGGAGGTACCAAGGGATGAAAAAGAAACTCTTATGTGCTTCTCTCGGTCTGATGATGCTGCTTTCCGGATGCCATGGGTCAC
>ONSK01000062.1 GCA_900320455.1 uncultured Erysipelotrichaceae bacterium
ACAGAATCATCACTTCCCTCTGATACTGATGGAGATCAAAATGACAGAATTTGAGAAGGAAATTGCGCAGATTGAAACAACAGGACTAAAAACAGTCCGCTTCGCAAAGAATATGAAAGAAAAGTACATGAACTGCGAGGTCTTCCGGAAACGCTGGAAGCAGAAGGCTTTGCGGAAGAAGAGATCGCGAGAATCATGCACGAAAAGCGAAGAGAACTCGGACAGCTGTACAAAGAGGCAGCTCCGCCGCTGTTAAGGAAGTATATATTTGCGGCAGCCGCGGAAAAATACGGCGATCCGCTTGGTCCTTCCTATGAAACGCTCCGGAAGAAAAAGACATGCGTGCAGATTATCGAATCTGCCTCACGGCCGATCGAAAATCTGGATGACCGGCTTACGCTGGATGGATTCCGAAAGTGGTATATCACTTATGAAAACACACATTCCGCAGGAGAAGAATACGATGAACATCAGGGAAATCATTGACCGCGTGATTGCGTACCATCCTGAGATGCCTGAAGGATATCATGGCGCTGACGGCATCAAGGCAGGAAACCCGGATCAGGAATGCACCGGGATTGCTGTCGCGCTTGTACCGACAATAGAAACAGTCCGCAGAGCGGCAGAGCTGCACTGCAATCTGCTTTTTGTCCATGAGCCTACGAATTACACATCCCCTGATGAGCCGGGATGGAATCTCGATTTCAAAAATCATGTTTTCGAAGAGAAACAGAAACTGATTGAGGAAAACGGAATCGTCATATTCCGTGATCATGACCGCATGCATGCCCATAAGCCGGACAGTATCTTTACCGGTGTCATCAAATATCTCGGCTGGGAAGACTATTACAGACCGGAAGATCATTCCGTTCCGATGGGATTTGTCTTTGAACTGCCGCAGACCACTGTCAGAGAGCTGTCAGAATTTCTGATGGAAAAGCTCCATCTGAACGGTGTAAGAGTGATCGGCAGTCCTGATGCCACTGTTCGCCGGGCGGCAATCACAGGTCATCTGACAACAGACTTCGGCGGTATTTACGGAAACGATGAAAACGGTGTCTGGCATGAATACGGAACAGAAGTGATCAGAGCCATGGAAGAAGGAATCGATGTCATCATTCCTCTGGAAATCATTGAATGGACGACACTCTCCTATGTACGTGACGCCGCGGCACTCGGACGTGCAAAGGCTGTGATCAATATCGGTCACTTCAGCGGTGAAGAACTTGGAATGGCTTACGCGCGGGACTGGCTGAAGGAACTGACAGAAAACAGAGTCCCTGTTTATTATCTTCCGGGAAGTGATATTTACGCGTATCTGATCAGACAGGACTGATTATATTCACCTCTGGTTACAGGAAGGAATCGAAGCATTAGGATACATGAATTCGGAAACAGAGAACATCCTGTGATTCTGCTTCTGCAGGAACGATGTGTTACTGGAAAGGCAATTTCGGCAAAGTGATTGATAATCTTGCCAGGGATTCCTATGTCGCTGCAGCGGCGTATACCGGCTTTGATGAAGCGGATACGGAAAACTACGTCTTTTATGCGAAGAAGATGGGCGAAAAGTATCTGGAGAGACACAGAAAATACTTCCGGAATCCAGTCATACATGAACAGAATCTGCGTCATGAAGAACTGCTTGGCGTGTATCCGGAAGAATGGTGCAAGCTCGTCAGAAAGATCTGTCTGTAACATCAGACGGATTTGAATCAAAATGATTGCCGTGATGGCAGAATCGTATTATCTTAGATTCCGGGAATGATGTTCTCCCATGGGTAACCTAAACCGCTTGTGAAAGCTGATGACGTCTGTATGTTTTTTCATGCAGGAGACATCAGCTTTTTGATTCTCCTGCCATTCAGGAGGATATTGCTATGCTGTTCAGTTTTGCTCTGATTTTTGTGTTCGGAATGCTTGCGGGCTGGCTCTGTTCCAAAGCCAAACTGCCGCCACTCATGGGGATGTTAATCGTTGGAATCACGATCGGTCCCTCCTGTCTCAATCTGCTGGATGCATCCCTTCTCGCTATTTCCGCAGAACTGAGAAGAATTGCCCTGATCATCATATTGCTGAGAGCAGGTCTGAATCTCAGACTTGAGGACTTGAAGAAAGTAGGACGTCCGGCGATTCTCATGTGCTTTGTTCCGGCATGTTTTGAGATCGCGGGCATGGTGCTGATCGCGCCGCTGCTGTTTGGATTGTCCGTTCTTGATTCCCTGATTCTTGGAACCGTGATTGCCGCGGTATCGCCTGCCGTGATCGTGCCGCACATGCTCAAAATCATGGAGGAAGGCTATGGCGTGAGGAAAGGAATCCCGCAGATGATTCTTGCCGGTGCTTCCGC
>ONSK01000189.1 GCA_900320455.1 uncultured Erysipelotrichaceae bacterium
ATCCTGAAGAACCAGGAGCTCCGTCCGTTCTACAACGTCTACCCGCACAAGTTCAACAACAAGACAAACGGCATCACATTCCGCAGATGGATCATGCATTCCAACCACGAGCTGTCTGAGCTGATCGATCAGCTGATCGGTGAGGGATGGAAGTCTGACGCGAACCATCTTGAAGAACTGATGTGGTATTACAACGATGAAAACGCTCTGAACAGACTGGATCAGATCAAGTATGACAACAAGGTTCGTCTGGCTGAGATGGTCAAGCTCAGAGAAGGCATCGATATCGATCCGAATTCCATCTTCGACGTTCAGGTCAAGCGTCTTCATGAATACAAGAGACAGCAGATGAATGCTCTCTGGATCATCTACAAGTACCAGCAGATCAAGAACGGCCTGATTCCGCCGCGTCCGATCACAGTGATCTTCGGTGCCAAGGCTGCTCCTGCCTACACAATGGCAAAGAACATCATTCACCTGATTCTCTGTCTGCAGGAACTCATCAACAACGATCCGCAGGTATCCCCTTACCTGAAGGTTGTCATGATCCAGAACTACAATGTTGCAAAGGCTGAGAAGGTCATTCCCGCATGTGATATCTCCGAACAGATTTCCCTGGCTTCCAAGGAAGCTTCCGGTACCGGAAACATGAAGTTCATGTTAAACGGCGCGATCACACTGGGTACAGCGGACGGCGCCAACGTTGAGATCCGCAACCTGGTCGGCAATGACAACATCTACATCTTCGGCAGAACAAGCGATGAGGTCATCAACCTGTACAACACGTCAGGCTATCATGCCATCGACTATTATCTGCGTTCCAATTCCATTCATCAGTGCGTTGACTTCATCACCAGCCCGGAACTGCTTTCCATCGGTGATGAGACGATGTTGAAGGAACTGCAGGACAACCTGATCCACAAAGACTGGTTCATGACACTGCTGGATTTGGAAAGCTATTGCGCAGTGAAGGAAACTGCCCTGCTTGACTACGAAAACCGTGCATGGTGGAAGAGAAAGTCACTTGTGAATATCGCACGAAGCGGATTCTTCTCAAGCGACAGAACCATCATGGAATATAATAATGATATCTGGCATCTCAGATAAGGAGAACATCATGGTCATTATTGAAATGGACAACGGCAGAGTCATCAAGATCGAACTTGATGAAAAAGCTGCCCCGATCACAGTCGCCAACTTCAAAAAGCTCGTTTCCGAAGGCTTCTATGACGGTCTGACATTCCACAGAGTCATCCCCGGATTCATGATTCAGGGCGGTGACCCGCAGGGAACAGGCATGGGAGGCTCCAAGGAGCACATCAAGGGTGAGTTCGCGGCCAACGGCGTCAACAACCCTCTGAAGCACACAAGAGGCGTCATCTCCATGGCACGTGCCATGGATCCAGACAGCGCTTCTTCCCAGTTCTTCATCATGCATCAGGATGCGCCGCATCTTGACGGAAGCTATGCCGCTTTCGGAAAAGTTGTGGAAGGCATTGAGGCAGTGGATGAAATCGCCGCTGTCAGAACAAACTTCCGTGACAAGCCGCTGACACCGGTTGTCATGAAGCGTGTCTATCTTTCTGAAGAGTAACACTAAAAGAGCCTGCCCGTGAAAACGGACAGGCTTTTTTGTCAGACATAACAAAAACAGTTCACATGATGTGAACTGCCAGAATGCTTATTTACCCGCAACAGCGTCCTTCAGTGTCTTGCTGGCTTTGAACTTCGGAGCCTTTGTTGCCTTGATCTTGATCTTTTCGCCTGTAGCCGGGTTCAGTCCGGTACGAGCTGCTCTCTTTGTAACGGAGAACTTGCCGAAGCCGTTGATGTTTGCTTCGCCGCCCTTCTTCAGAGCGTCATTGATTTCATCAAACACATAGTTGACTGCTTCCGCAGCGTCCTTCTTTGTCAGACCGTATTTTGCCGCGAGGTCTTCTGCCAGAGTCTTTTTTGTTACTTCTTTCTTTGCCTTTGTTGCCATATTCGGCCTCCTTTTTATGTCAGTCTTACTGACAATTTCATTGTATCTCGTTTAAATGCCATTTCAATACTGCACGCCCGAAAGATGGCTTAAATAAAGGCTTTTTTGCACTTTCATGCGAAAAAAGCCGCATTTTTCAGCGCTTTTCTGACTTCGTTCATTACAAGTGCTTGCAATCACTGGCTTTTTCACGATGCCCTTCTGCTTGCGCCGGTGCGGTAGTCAATGACGATACCCGGCTGCACGTTATAGCAGAAAACACAGAAGCTGATCCCTTCCCCGTCATCCTCAACAGAGTATGCCTCCAGCAGAACGCCGCGGCAGACAAGGTCCGAGGACACAAAGACCGGTGTTGCCCTGTAGAGCACATGATTGCCGGTGCGGCGGATATACGATGCCGCAAGGTTCTCATAGTACAGCATCCCTTCCGTATTCAGATAGCGTGTTCCGGTAATCAGATTCTCTGCATTGGCATTTTCCCCTGTCAGCTCAAAGGCAATCAGATGACATCTGTTGTACAGGAAGCCGTCTTCGATCAGATCATCATATTTCGCACCGATAAAACCGCTTGGACGGATCTCGGAGATATCCGCGCGTTCCTCCTGCGGCATCATGTCCCTGCCTACCATCGCCTGCGCTGCCGTGCATCTGCCGAGGCTGTCCAGCTTTCCATACCGCTCATATTCCTCCGCCTGCTTTTCTTCTTCCGTGAAATACGGAATATTGTCATTGATCACACAGACCGGATCATTTTCCCAGGCAGGAAGCTGCGCGTAATCAAACGGCACATCGGTATGGGAACTGACGGGCGGATGCGTGTATAGCCAGAGTGATGCGCATAATACCAGAATCACAAGCAGGAAATCCGCGCATGCCGTTCTGTATTTCTTTTTCTTTACCGATATGATGATTCCTCTTGCCATCACAGAAACAAACAGGACAAGCACAAGCAGGATCACGATCAATCCGGCATATTCTTTCATTCCAGTCATCATCATAACGTCATTATACAATGACTGTGGTATGATTCTTTCCGGAAAGAAGGAAGCCTATGAAAACATGTACTGTCGGAAAGATCAGCGACCATCTGTTTCAGATGAATGAACAGAACGAGGCAGGTCCCTATGTGGATGCCTATCTTGTAATCGGTGAAAAGAAAGCCGTTGTGATTGATGCCCTGCAGGATGCGGAAAACCTGTATGAGGCTGTCAGAAAGATCACTGACAAACCGCTGGAGATGCTGATAACGCATGCGCATCCGGATCATGCCGGAAAAAGCATGGAGATCTTTCATGATCATGGCGTTCCGATCTGGATCCATCCGGATGATCTGCCAACATTTGCCCTGTTCTCCATGTCCTATCCGGAAGATTACTTCTCCTATCTCAAAGACGGGATGACATTTGATCTCGGCGGCATCAGACTGGAAACGCATCTGATTGCCGGTCATACGAAAGGATGCGTTGTCTTCCTCGACAGAAAGCATCAGCTGCTCTTCAGCGGCGATTCCATCGGTTCCGGACATTTCTGGATGCAGCTGCCTCATTCCGCACCGCTTTCTGAATTCGCAAAGAATCTCACTGCCTTCTATCACAAGGTGGACGGACTGCGTGATCTGAAGATCTATCCCGGTCACAGATACCAGTCACCGGTGCAGCTGAACCTGCAGTATATCAAGGATACCCTTGCCCTCACCCAGCTGATCCTGGACGGGGAATATACCGGCGCTGCCCGCGAGATGTATTTCCAGGGCGGACTGCTTCCGTACTGCGAAGCATCTCTCGGCATGATGCTCGGCTATTGCTACGATCCGGAAAACCTGTAAAAAAGATCTGATCAGAAAGATCAGACCATTCGTTCAAACAGATCAGAGAGAAGATCCATCAGGTCTTCTCTTTCTTTTTTCTGCTCTTCCGAAAGAGATTCCCCGCGTATTAATGTGTTCAGTTCACTCTTCGTAAACAGACGCCGGATGAAGCTGCGCACATTGCCGTTTGAAAGAACGTCAGCGTATTCCATCAGCTTTTTGTCCTTTTCACGCGGACCGGAGATTAACAGTGCCGCAGGACCGGGATGGTATCCCGCCTGCACAAAGGACGTGCCGACGTAATCCGCAAACGGATCCAGCAGGATCAGTCCGTCCGGTACAAGCGTGCGCCTGACAAGCATGACAGCGGAAAGCAGCGCGAGATAGCCGCCTGCTTCAATGCCGAGCATGACGTATCTGTCATGGTCCAGCCTGTATTCCTTCGCATGGGCATGGAAGTATTGAACGACTTCAGTGATTTCCTCCTGGGGATATGTTGTTGTATGCACCGGCATCTTTGTATAGGAAATACTGATGACTGCCGCCTTTACGCGTAATGCCATCTCATCGCAGAAGCTGTCAATGTCATCCGCGTCCTGATCGGTAAACGAGCCGCCGTGCAGCACATACAGAACCGGAAGCGGCTCATCACCATGCCTGTACAGATTGACTCTGGAAGATCTCTTTTCTTCCCGTTCCACAAAGATGCGTTCCCCTTTCAGGGTATGTTCTGATTTCATTCCTTCTTTTTCCGCTTTGGCGCTCATGAATTCCACGAATCTTGTCTGGAAGTACATGTTGTATCCCAGCAGACTGTATAACACGCCGAACAGTGTCAGAAGGAAGATGCCGATTGTTCCGATAATTGCCGTCATGGTTCAATGGTATCACGATGTCAGTTTGCGTCAAACTGTTTGCCTGCTGCCTTCACGAATGAATCATGATGACATCTTATTTGAGAATGATATACTTTTGTTATGCTGAAAAAAATAAGAAGACTGATGACGGAGGCCGCTATGGTCTCGTCATTGATGATACCCGTTACTGTAAAAGCGGAAATGCCGGAAAGCGATCCGGCGCTGACACAGGATCTCACCAGCGATTACGCAATCGTTCTGGATTCTGATACCGGACAGATTCTCTCAGAGAAGAATGCGGATGAAAAGATGTATCCGGCTTCGATGACAAAAATGATGACGGCGCTTGTCGCAATCGAACAGATCACCGATCCCAATGAAACCGTGACGATTACATCGGAAATGCTGAAAGGACTGACGGAAGCCAATGCCAGTGTGGCAGGCTTTATGGCAGGAGATGCACCGACGATGCTTGATCTGCTGTATGGCGTTGCGCTGCCCTCGGGAGCCGATGCCTCCAACGCCTTTGCCTTCCACTTTGAGGGAAGCGTCGAGGCGTATGTGGAAAAGATGAATCAGAAAGCCCGTGAAATCGGCATGGAGAATACCCATTTCGCCAATACGACCGGACTGCATCGTGAGGATCATTATTCCACGGTGCGTGACATGGCAAAGCTGCTGAAATACTGCCTCGGCCATGAGACATTCCGCACGATCTTCTCACAGGCGGAATATACAAGCACACCGCTTGCCTCGCACCCGGCAGGTCTGAAGATGTCATCCACTGTCTTCAGCACTGCCGCCAAGGGCAATTATTCCATGCCCGGCTTCATCGGCGGAAAGACCGGCTATACCGGTCCGGCTGGTCACTGTCTTGCCTACTGGGCATGGCTCAATGACATGAATCTGATCATCGTTACCGCCCATGCGGCTACCGGCATGTATGTGCCTTCGCATATCAAGGATGCCTCTGCCCTTCTCACAAAGCTGAATGAATGGGAAAAGAGAACACTTCTGAAAGAAGGAGACATTGCCGCGGAGATTACCGTGAAGCACGCAAAAAAAGAAGAGAAGATCACCATTGATGTGAAGGACACACTGATCGTTGATCTTCCCAAATCATCCGTCACGGAATTCGTGCAGACATTCCCGCAGGAAATCCGTTCTGACGTGGAAGATCAGGATCTCAGCGGAACCATTGCCGTCACAATGGACGGAAATGTCATTTACCAGAGGGATCTGATGGTTGTCGTACCGCGTGAACCTTCCTTCTTCAGCCGTCTCTGGATGCGTATTAAAAAACTCTTTGGATTCTGAAAACAGAGCTTACGCTCTGTCCAGAATCTTTTTTTTCTGTCTTGCGATGAACGCTGTCCGCCATGATGCCGGCAGTATTGTGCACAGCCGGTTCACAAAGCCGGGAATAATCATCACATTCTTCTTCATATGTTCCATGGCATATGCCGCGCATTGATCAGCGCGCATCGCTCCTCTTGGAATCTTCAGTCCTTCCTTGTGGTAGAACGCTGTTGCGACAGGTCCCGGACACAGGCAGTATACGCGCACACCGGATGCTTTCAGTTCTTTTGCGATTGCTTTGGTATAGCTGATGACAAATGCCTTGGAAGCGTAATAGCCGGCAATATACGGTCCCGGAAAGAATCCTCCGGTGGAAGCCGCGTTGAGGATCACGCCGCTCTTCCTCTGTCTCATCTGGGAGGCAAACAGTTTGCATAATGACATCAGCGAAGCGTCATTGACCATGACCATCTTTTCTTCCTGTTCCACGTCGATCTTCCAGCTTTCACCGGTAAAGCCGAAACCGGCGCAGTTGATCAGGATGTCGATGTTCTCATCCTTCACTTCATCAAACAGCTTCTGCGCTGCACCGGGCAGTGAAAGATCGCAGGAGATGATCTTCACAGGGCGGTGATACACATTCTGCAAAGCTCCTCTTGCCTCATGGAGCTTTACCATGTCGCGGGCACACAAAAACAGGGATGCGCCTTGTGCCGCATATATCTTTGCGAATTCATATCCGATGCCTTCGGATCCGCCTGTGATCAGAACTTTCGTCATACAGAAGAAGTATACCACCTGAAAACAAAAAACAGGCTATACTGTTAGCGTGAGGTAACAATATGATCTATCCCGAATTTATCAAAAAGAATGAAGTCATCGGAATCAGCGCGCCGAGTGCCGGTGTCGGAAAGAAAATCGATGATTTTGAAAGAAGCCTGACAGTTCTCAGAAAGCGCGGCTGGCAGATCAAAGAAACAGCTTCCGTGCGTCTCAACAGCGACAGAGGCGGCGATGCGGAAACCAGAGGCAAAGAACTGACTTCTCTGTTCAAAGATCTGGAAGTCAGAATGGTTATGGCAGCTGCCGGCGGTGACTTCCTGCTGGAAATGGTTCCCTATGTGAACTGGAATGTTCTGAAGAAACATCCGAAGTGGCTGATGGGCATGTCTGATCCCACCGGAATTCTGTTCCCCTATGTCACAAACTGTGATGTCGCTGCCTTCTATGGTCTTAACGGCGGCAGCTATGATATTGAACCGCTCCCGAAGTTTGTAAAGAACAATCTGGAGATCATCTCCGGCAATCTGATTGAACAGAAGAGCTTCTCAAAATACATGAAGACACCGGGATTCCTGGCGGAAAAGATTGAATTCGATACGCCTGACAGATGGCAGTGCACCGAGAAGACACTGGATGTCTCCGGCAGATGCATCGGCGGCTGTATTGACGTTCTGAAGGATCTGATCGGAACACCGTATGACGGAACGAAGAAATTCATTAAAAAGTATCAGGATGACGGCATCATCTGGTTCTTTGACAACTTCTCGCTTGGTGCGGAAGTATTCTACCGCACCCTTCTGCAGATGAAATACGCCGGCTGGTTTGAACATACAAATGCGGTGCTGATGGGCAGAGTTCTGTTTGAGTCCAGTGATACCGGCATGACGTATGAAGACGCTCTGAAAAAGGCTCTTCCCGGTATTCCTGTGGTATACCAGGCGGATGTCGGTCATACCCTGCCGCACATGACACTGATCATGGGATCAGTCATGAATCTGAAATATGCGGCTCATAAGGGAAGTATTTCATTTCAGTTGCGCTGAAATCAAAAGACTGTGCTATAATAACACAGTCGCATGGGGCTTTAGCTCAGCTGGGAGAGCGCCTGGTTCGCAATCAGGAGGTCGCCGGTTCGATCCCGGTAAGCTCCACCATCGCAATGAAAATCCGGACTCTGATGGGTTCGGATTTTTTTATCAGACAGATGGTCAGTGACTGGTGATTTCTTTATTCTTCTGAATGAAATAGATCATTGTCACAAATACTGCACAGATGAACAGAACAACCGCAAATGTTGTGAATTGGAATGGGATTGCCTGATCAAACAGAACGTTGAATCTGATTCCTGTCCAGATATCCTGGCCGATCAGCAGAAACAATGGATCAAAACCAAGGATCAGATTTCTGAACAGCACATGTACAATATACAGAACCACTGCAGAGATACCTAATGAGTAAAAGTGATTGCTGCACATCGCACTGACAAGCATAATGAACGCGCTGGTATAAATGACACCTGCCAGACTTGTTAATAACGTCACTGCAGTAAACTCAAAGTTATTGAATGTAAGATAGTGTCTAAAGTTTATGAAAACTGAGACCTGTGCAGCCTGGTGGCTGATGAAATCATGAGGCTGAAAGCAAGCAGACACTGTC
>ONSK01000297.1 GCA_900320455.1 uncultured Erysipelotrichaceae bacterium
CTTGATTTTTATATAGTTAGCTTTCTTCACTTTACGGAATCTATTTTATAATTTTTTCACAATCAAAATAAACAGGGAAAACGCAAAAAGGAAACTGAAAATATATTTTTAGTTTCCTTTTCTCTTCTTTTTTGAAAAACATTTCTGAAAATAACGTTCAGAGCGACTCAAGAATCGCAAAGCCCAGCTGTTCGGCATTGACCAGACCATAGTTGATGCCAACGGACACCGCGGTCTTTTTCACCCTGTCGAAGCCCAGCCAGCAGCTGAACGCACCGGCTGATCCTGTGTGCCAGCTGACAGGTGCTTTCTTTGAAAGACGCCATGCCAGTCCCATGTCATTCTCTTTGTCGAGAAGACCGTTGACCTGATGATTCATATACAGATACGGATGTGAGCCGTCAAAGTTCATTACCGCGAAATCCAGCAGATCTTCCATCGTGCTGTTGATCGCGCCGGCAGGAGCGATGATATCTTCTTTCTCCCACTGCCAGCAGCGGCACGGATTGTCTTTTCTGTCATAGCCCGTCATTTCGATATTCCCGAGGAATGTATGTCTGAGACCGAGATCTTCCAGGATATATCTGTTCATTTCGTCCCAGAATCCTTCTCCGCTGACCTTTCCGGCAATATAGCCGAGAACCGACATGCCGAAATTGGAATACACAAAGGGATAGATCCTGTTCTCCAGCTTTGTGTTCCTGAGGATTTCCATCATCTGTTCTTCATTCGGATAGCCCCGGAACGGATTGGTATGGAAGAGTCCTCCTTCTTTGTTCATCTTTACAAAAAAGGGAATCGTAGTAAGCAGTGTGTACGGCTCTGTTTTGAATCCGGAGGAATGTGTCGCAAGCCTGCGCAGGGACGGATAGTACCTGTCCGGAAGACCTTCGATATACCTGTTTATCGGCGCGTCGAGGTCGAGCTTTCCTTCGCTGATCAGTTTTGCGGCAAGCGACATGGTGAAGGGTTTGCAGATGGAGCCGGCCGCGTAGACCAGATCCGTTTCATCTGTTTCCTGACGGTCCGGACCGTAATGAACGATCTCCTTCTTTCCGTCTTTCAGAATGCCGATGGTAAGTTCGATGTGCTGTCTCTTTCCGTTGTAAAGTCTGTCGAGTTCTCTGGCGGATGCTGCGCTGAATTCCATTCTGTTTTCTCTCCTACAGATAATCCTCGATGAATACGGCAATGCCGTCTTCATTGTTGGACGCTGTGATATATTTCGCTGCTTCCTTGATTTTCGGATCTGCGTTGCCCATCGCGACGCCTGTGTAATCACGGATCATTTCATAATCATTCATCATGTCTCCGAACGTAAGAACATTCTCCGGTTTCAGACCTTCCTGTTCGCACAGGACTGCCATTCCCTTCGATTTTGTCAGTTCCGGATTGACGACTTCGATGCGGTCTTTGGCGGATGGCGCCATGGAATAGATGTGTTCTTCCTGCGGGTACCATTCCATGATTTTGACAATGACATCCGGATCTGCGGTCACAAGCACCTTGTTTACCGTTTCATAGTGATCCAGATCATCTTCCACAAGCGTGAAGTGATTCATGACGGCTGTTCTTTCCGTTCTCGCGTCTCTTTTTGTGACGTGGAATTCCTCCCTGTCATAGACGCCGCAGACGCATGCAAAGCCGGCTAAGTCTTTCTTCAGCTGCTTCACCGCATCTCCTGAAAGCGGAAGGATTTCCTGCATCTTTCCGCTTTTGACGTCGTAAATCGCGCCGCCGTTGAAGCCGAGGATCAGATCGGTGCAGTCAGCGATGCCCCAATCGTGCACAAGCAGGCGCACGGCATATGGAGATCTGCCGGTGGCGATGCCGAAGCGGATTCCCTTCTCCTTCAGGGAACGGATGGTTTCCGCGGTGCGGGGCGTCACTTTCTTCTCATCATTCAGAAGGGTGCCGTCCACATCGGCCATAATCAGTTTGATATCCTCCTTCATCATCAGTATCTCTTTTTCTTTTTGAAGATGGATGTGATCGGTGAAAGGATCTCGTCTTTTGTCTTTTCCCATCCCTTTGCGGTCTTCTTTCCGCAGTAAGGGCATTTCTCTGAACGTTCCGGGATTGAACGTCCGCATTTCTTACATTTCATATGCGTTTCCTCTAAGCTCACAGTACCTTATTCCACTGCGTTTGACAACAAAAGAAAAACTGCCGTATTGCCGTACAGCAGCCTGCCTGTTGAAGTTTCAGAATCTGATTTCAACGATGACCTCCCGTATTTCTTCATCGCTGAGCGGAGCTGATGATTGATTCTGCCGCTGATACTCCGTTTCATTTCTGTCTTCCATAATGCCTCCCGATGC
>ONSK01000190.1 GCA_900320455.1 uncultured Erysipelotrichaceae bacterium
TCAGAGAGGAAGATGCTTCAGCGCTGCAGATGATCTGTGCCGAAGCGCTTGGCCATATTGCGGATGCGGAAATGATGAAACAGCAGATTGCTTCACTTGCACAGGATGAACATTACTTCATCCGTGTATGCGAAGATCCCCGGACAGGGCGTGTTACAGGCTTCATCGAAGCGGAAAAGTATTCTCTGCTGTATGGAGGAAATGGATGGAATGTGATTGCGCTCGCAGTCAGCGAAGATTCACAGCGAAAGGGTATCGGCCGACAGCTGCTGTCAGCCCTGGAAGCGCATGCCGTTTCAGAAGGAGATTCCTTCATCCGCCTGAACTGCAATATAAAGCGGACAGATGCTCATGAATTCTACACGCATCTTGGATACGGGAACGATAAGACACAGAAACGATTCATCAGATATCTGTAAAAACACGGATCAGAATCATAAATGAATTCTGATCTTTTTGAATGCATGACCAAAAGACGCAGTGTTTCTGCTAGAATGAAACAGACAGAAGATTGGAGAACAGATCATATGAGCAAAGTAACGGAAATCAGCAGAGAAAGCTGGATTAAGAGCACCTTCCCTGAATGGGGCACATGGCTGAACGAGGAAATTGAAAACACGCAGATTCCCGAAGGCAACGTCGGTATGTGGTGGCTCGGATGCACAGGTATCTGGTTCAAGACACCGGCAGACACAAACATCACAATTGACCTCTGGGCAGGCAACGGCAAGCGTACACACGGCGACGGAAAGATCAAGGTCGGCCATCAGATGGCCAATATGGCAGGCGTCAGAAAGATGCAGCCTAATCTCAGAGCGGTTCCGTTCGTGATCGATCCGTTTGCGGTAAAGCATGTGGATGCCGTCCTGGCGACACATTACCATCAGGATCATATGAGCGCTGAATTCGCTGCCCATGTCATTCAGTCAGGCATGATGACAACCGATGAAAACGGCAATGAGATTCCCGTACCGTTCATCGGACCGAAAAAATCCGTGGAAACATGGATGAACTGGGGCGTCCCGGCAGAAAGATGCATTATCGTGAAACCCGGCGATCATATCAAGATCAAGGATCTGGAGATCATCGCCCTGGATTCCTTCGACAGGACATGTATTGTTACGACAGATTCCCAGGGACCGGACAGAGAAGAACTGTACGGCAAATGCCCGACAGATATGGATGAGAAGGCAGTCAACTATCTGGTGAAGACACCGGGCGGAAATATCTACCACAGCGGCGATTCGCACTATTCCATTTATTTCGCGAAACACGGCAAAGACTATGACATCGACGTTGCATTCGGATCATTCGGACTGAATCCGGTCGGCATCCAGGACAAGATGGAAGCCACCGATATTCTGCGTATGGCGGAAGCCCTGCAGTGTGAAGTTGTCATTCCGATCCATTATGACGTATGGACAAACTTCATGGCGGATGTCAATGAAATCAAAGTGCTCTATGAGATGCGCAAGGACCGTCTGGACTATATCTTCCATCCGTTCTTCTGGGAAGTCGGCGGCAGATATATGTATCCCGCTGACAAAGACAGAAGGGCATACCATCACGACAGAGGGTTCGATGACTGCTTCGACTATGAGCCGAACGTCCCGTTCCGCTCAGTTCTGTAATCCGGAGAACTCCTGTGAGTATTCTTGTACTGGACATCGGCACCACCAGCATGCGCGGCATTCTGTATGAAGAAGACGGAACGCCGCTGTATCTTGCCAGAAGAGAAAATCATCTGATTTTTCTCGGCGACGCGCTGATTGAAGAGGATCCTTCTGATTTCAGCGGCAATGCGAAATCCATCATCCGGGAAATCGCGGATCACTGTGACGCGCAGCGGATTGAAGCTGTCGCGATGACATCGCAGCGCTCCAGCATCATTCCTGTGGATGAAAAGGGACATCCGCTTCTTCCGGCGATCATGTGGCAGGATACCCGCAACAAAGACATCTGCCGCGAACTGTCTGTCCATAACAGAGAGCTGTTCCAATTGACCGGCGCTGAAGTCAGCACGGTCTTTTCCGGCTCCAAGATGACATGGATCAGAAGGCAACAGCCGGAAATATACAGACAGGTACATAAATTTCTCAATATTCCCGAATATGTCTGTTTCAGCATGACGGGAGAATACGTATCTGATTACACCTATGCTTCAAGAACAGGACTCATGAACCTCAGAACAGGAGAATGGGATCCGGAAACACTGAAGCTGTATGAAGTGGAGAAGGAAAAGCTATGCACACTGAAAGAACCGGGAGAGACAGCTGCGTATATCAGCGATGCGTTCGCTGAAAAGACAGGTCTTCCCAAAGGCCTCCCCCTGATTCACAGCGGCGGTGACCAGCAGTGTGCGGCTGCCGGACAGGGAATTGCGGATGAGGGCTGTGTATCGATTACGATCGGCACCGGAGGTTTCCTGGCGGCTGCCTGCAGAAAGCTGCCGGATGTACTTCCCGAAGGTCTGATCTTCAACCGTTCCTGTATTCCCGGCGAATACATGATGGAGACAAATATCCTGAGCTGCGGCGCTGCCTTTGACTGGTGCGCAAGACAGCTGTACGGAATGGATCGGATTGATTACAAAGTGCTGGAAGACGAGCTGAACAAAGAGAATTTTGTGTCCAGCTGTCTGACTGTTCCATACTTCAGCGGCCGGGGAGCACCCGATTGGGATCCTGAGGCAAGAGCGGTATTCGCCAACATCACCACCGCGACAAGAAGAAGCGAGCTTTTCAAGAGCATCATGGAAAGCGTCTTCATGGAAATGGCATCGCATCTTGAGTACTTCCGCAAAGCGGCAGAAGTCAGAGAAATCTATGCCGGCGGCGGCATGTGCGCAAGCGATGCTCTGAATCAGCTTCTGGCGGATGTGTGCGGCATGCCCGTCTATATCACGGAAGATCCCGAAGCCACCGCGTTCGGCGCGCTTTTGACCGCAATGGCCGGCATGGGAAAATACAGTTCCCTGAAAGAAGCGTGGGAGAAACTTGGCAGGCATGAGAGAATCTGTTTTCAGCCGGATATGGAAAAACACAGACAGTACCTGCAAAAGCAGAAAGAAATGAATGCGCTGTATGAAAGCGTCAGGAAAGGAAATACGAAATGAGAGCGGAAAAGAAAGTCATCGGTTCACTGACAAAATGCTACGCTGTCGCACAGTTCCGCTATGACGGCACAGATCATCTGATCTGCGCTGCGGAGAAGCAGGATCCGTGTTTTGCGTTCACACTGAAGGGAGAAAAGACAGATACGCTATGGGAAGGACCGGGCGGTGTCATGACACTGCTGCAGTATCCCGGCAGAGAAGGCATCCTGCTGGCAACGCAGAAATTCTATTCACCCAATGATTCCGCATCCGCGAAGATTGTCTGGTATGAAAAAGAAGACGGTGCATGGAAATGCCATGTACTGTGCGATCTCCCGTTTGTCCACCGCTTCGGCGTGATAACAGACGGGGAAAAGAACTTTCTTGTCGCGTGTACATTGAAATCAGCCCATGCATTTAAAAATGACTGGACCTGTCCGGGAAGAATCTGGGTTTCAGAGCTTCCGGAAGATCCGCACGGCTATGACAGTGAACATCAGCTGAGTCTTTTCCCGCTGGAAAGCGGCCTCTATAAAAATCACGGATTCGCAGTACACGAAAATGCAGACGGTTCTTCTTTCGCTGCCGTCGGCACGGAAAACGGTGTGTATCTGGTCAATCCTCCAAAAGGAGAAAAAGACTGGACATGCGAAAATATCCTGAATGTTCCGGCAAGCGACGTCCTGTATCTTGATTTTGACAATGACGGCGAACGGGAACTGCTGGTTCTCTCACCGTTCCACGGCAATACTGTTTCCATCTATAAGAAAAAGGACGGCAGGTTTGAAAAGGTCTGGGAAAGAGAAAAGAAGATGCCGTTCATTCACGCAATCTATGGCGGCAGAATCAGCGGCAGATGGTGCGCCTTCGTCGGAAACCGCGAGGAAGACAGAGAACTGATCATGATTTCATATGAAAAAGATGAATATCATGTGACTGTTCTGGATCAGGGGGCAGGACCTGCCAACTGCATGTATTTTGAGGATCAGGGAGAAATGAAGATTCTTGCCGCAAACAGGGAAACAGACGAAATCGCGCTGTACACGCTGAAAGAGGACTAGAAGATGGAATACACACTTGCCCTGTATGAAAAAGCCATTCCGTCGGGAATGACATTCGAAGAAATGTTCCGCATCACGAAAGAATGCGGCTTCGACCGTTTTGAAATCAGCATCGATGAAACAGATGTCAGACTCTCTCGTCTGGACATGACGCCGGAAGAACAGTCGGCACTCGGTGCTCTGGCAAGAAGAATGGGGACACCGATCCGCACCATGTGCCTGAGCGGACACAGAAAGTATCCCTTCGGATCCCATGATCCCGAAGTCAGAAAGAAAAGCATGGAAATCATGCGCAAAGCCGTTGACCTCTCCGTCAATGCCGGCATCAGTATCATCCAGCTGGCAGGCTATGACGTCTACTATGAACAGGGGGATGAGCAGACAGAACAATGGTTCTTCGAAAACCTGAAAGAGGCAGCGGACTATGCCGCTTCCAGAGGTGTTGTCCTTGCCTTTGAAACGATGGAGACACCGTTCATGGATACTGTGGAAAAAGCAATGAAGTATGTAGACAGAGTCGGCAGTCCGTGGCTTGGCGTCTATCCCGATATCGGCAATCTCAAAAATGCCGCAGTCCTTTACGGCAAAGATGTGAGTGAAGATATGAAACTCGGTAAAGGCCATACCTTCGCAGTGCATCTGAAAGAAACAAAGCCGGGAGTCTACCGTGATATGAACTACGGAACCGGCGGACATACGGAATATGTCCCCTGCATCAAAGCCGCACTGGATATGGGCGTGCGGATGTTCACCGGCGAATTCTGGTATCAGAACGGACAGGACTATATGAAGGTGATCAGTGAATCCAACAGATTCCTCAGGGAAAAGATCAGGGAGGCGGAAAATGCTTGAAGAACTGAA
>ONSK01000191.1 GCA_900320455.1 uncultured Erysipelotrichaceae bacterium
AGTGTTCCGCCAAGCCAGGCACCGAGGAACTTGCCGCCAAAGCGGGCAAGTACATAGACGATGCCGAGCATTCCGACCTTCGGCAGGGTGGAAAGATTCAGCTCAGCGCCGGAAATGACGAAGAACAGCATGAACAGCGGATAGGTCCAGTCATCAATGCATCCAAGGATCCGCTCACTGTCCGTCCAGAGATTGACGTACAGCGCGCCGATTGCCATGCATACCAGCAGGCTTGAGAGTCCAAGTAAACCGGCAATGCCGACACCGGCCATGACCGCGGCGATACAGAGCGACATCCGGTTTGTATGCGAGCGGAACCAGCGGTGGGATAAGGCAAGCACAAAGCCGATGAGAGCACCGAGAAGCAATGCTTCCGCGATGCGCACTAACGGCATCAATACTGTTCCGCTGAAGCTGAAAGGTGTGTGGTTCACCATGCTCTGGGCAATGGAGACACAGACAGAATAGGCAATCAGTCCTGTCGCGTCATCGGCGGCCACTACCGGCAGCAGCATATCCGTCAGCGGTCCGGCAGCCTTGTACTGCCTGACAATCAGCAGTGTCGCGGCAGGGGCAGTGGAAGCTGAGAGGGCACCGAGCATGATGCAGATCACGGGATCAAAGCCCAGCAGCAGGGTGACGCACATCGTGCAGATCACCGCCATCACAGATTCACAGACAGTGATCAGAAGAGCAGGTTTTCCGATTGTCCGGATGCTTTCCAGCTTGAATTCATCACCGATGGAAAAGGCGATAAAGCCAAGCGCACATTCGGTAATGACACTGAAATCCGCCAGTGTCTGCGCATCCACAAGATGAAATACATACGGGCCGATCAGCACGCCGGCAATCAGATAGGCAGTGACGTTGGGCAGTTTCACAAGACGGGTCAGCCTGGTCAGAAGCAGACCTGCCAGCATTGCCAGTGAAATGGAGTACAAAGCATTCATCAGTTCTTCGCGACTCCTTCCCAGCGGGTGATCGGAAGCGTAAAGAGAATTCCGGTATTCGGCTTCTTCAGATCGCCGGAAACACCATGAATGATATCAATTGCCTCACTTACTTCCTCGTCCTTCAGCACAAGCAGGATCATCTTGTTTGTCTGACGGCCGGGATTGATAAATTTACGCAGACCGCCGACGATTGCCGGAGCGTCCACGCTGTCCTCATTGATCGCTTTCAGCATTCCTTCGCAGTCAACGATTGTTCCGCCGTGGAATCCCTTTGCGGCAAGCTTGGCCATGATCGGGTTCACGGTATCCTCATGATTTGTAATATGTATCAACAGCTGCATACAGTATCATCTCCTTCTTTTTGATTCGCAGCAGTCTCATCGTAGTCTCTTTTTTTTGTTCCGCAAGTGAGGAAAACGCATTCATTCTCAAGTCTCATGATGATATTCAGAAGATGATATATGCACGATACGGCGTCAGAAACGCTGTACGCATGCTATAATTGAAGCAGTTGAATATATGCCGCAGCACAGCGGCGATAAAAGGAGATAATCTGATGCCCAAGTACCTGACGATCGACGTCGGCGGCACAAATATCAAGTATGCCGTCATGACAGAAGAAGCGGAGATTCTTGAAAAGGGAGAATATCCCACACCGCGTACGAACCTCGATGATTTTCTTGCCAGTCTGAAGGAACTGTATGAAAAATACCGCGGCCAGGTGGAAGCGGTTGCCATGAGCGCTCCCGGCAGGATCGATGCGACAACATCCTACTTCTATACCAGCGGTGCCCTGGGATATATCAGCGGCATCAACCTCGGTGATAAAGTCAAAAGCTTCATCGATGTTCCGTTCAGCGTGGAAAACGATGCCAAGGCGGCAGCTCTGGCAGAGCTTTGGAAAGGCTCAATGCGCGGCGTCAGCACCGGCAGCGTGATCGTCATCGGAACAGGTATCGGCGGCGCTGTTATCGTGGACGGCAAGCTGCACAGAGGCGCGACATTCGCAGCCGGTGAGTATTCCTGTCTGCCAATGCATCTGGACCGTCCTTATGACGGAACCAACTGGGCAAAGCAGAACGGCGTGTATGGTCTGCTTGGCATTTATGCTGAAAAGATCGGCGAGGATAAAGCAGCGCTGGACGGCCGCATCCTGTTCTCCCGGGCAAATGCCGGTGAAAAGGAAGCGATCGAAGCCATCGAGGAATTCTGCCGCGGACTGGTGATCGGCATCTGGTCCCTGCAGGTCGTTCTCGACTGCGAAAAGATCGCGATCGGCGGCGGTATCTCCAAACAGCCGCTCCTGATGGAAATCCTCAACCGTGAACTGGATGAGGACATTGCCCGCATCAAGGACAGAGTACCGTTCTCAAGGCCGGAGGTTGTCCTCTGCCAGTTTGGCAATGATGCCAACATGATCGGCGCTCTCTATCACTATCTCTACGAACTGAATGCCTGAGACAGATTAGGCCGTAACAGGCCGGGGAGGAAAAACTATGGGCTTATTCGGAAATATGTTTGAAAAGAAGCAGTGCGCGATCTGCGGAAAAGACATCGGTCTTCTCGGAAACAGAAAGCTCGCGGACGGCAACATGTGCAAGGACTGCGCCGCCAAGCTTTCTCCGTATTTCAGTGACCGCAGGGAATCCACCATCGCGGATATCCAGCGTCAGCTTGCCTACAGAGCTGAGAATGAAACAAAGCTGGCATCCTTCAATCCGACAAAGATCGTCGGACTGAACACCAAGGCATATATTGATGAAGCGCAGGGAGCCTTCGTGATTTCCCGGTACAGCGACTTCCGCAGAGGAAACCCG
Organism: uncultured Erysipelotrichaceae bacterium; assembly: GCA_900320455.1. GTDB lineage: Bacteria > Bacillota_I > Bacilli_A > Erysipelotrichales > Erysipelotrichaceae > Bulleidia. Next base: position 2,771 of record ONSK01000191.1, read on the forward strand.
GATATCATTCCGCTGAGCACCGTCACAGCCGTTGATCTCAACGTCGATGAACACAAGAGCGAAATCTACAAGGAAGACAGCGACGGCAAGCGTGTCAGCTATGAACCGAGAAGATATTCCTACAGCTATACATTCCGCAATGTGATCCACGTCAGAAACGAATGGTTCGATGACATCCGCTTTGACGTCGATGACGGCGAGACGGAAGTCACGATGAAAGCCGGCAAGGAATACAGATTCCTGGAGCACGCCGGAAAGGAAATGCAGGCAGCACTGATGCCGAATGTCTACACCGTGGAAGATCTGCCGGAGGAAACACCGGAAGAAGAGATCCCGGAAGGAAAGTGGAAGTGCGAATGCGGTGCTCTCAACGATGATGCAGCGAAGTTCTGCTCAACCTGCGGCAAGCCGAAGCCGGAAGAAGCAAAGACATGGACGTGCGAATGCGGCCACGTCAATGCAGAAGACGCGAAATTCTGCTCAGCCTGCGGCAAGCCGAAAGTCACGAAGTGGTACTGCCCCCAGTGCGGCAAGGAGAATGAAGGACAGTTCTGTCCTGCCTGCGGCACAAAGAAACCGGAAGATCTTGAGACAAAGAAGATCGTGCCCGGTGTCATCAAAGCCGGAATCAAAGGATTTGAAAAGTAACACGAGACAGCTTCGGCTGTCTTTTCTTCTGCCGTGATTCAGCTATAATGAATACACTGCGGAGGTAAACAATATGAGCAGACAGTACTGGCGTCCATCCAATCTGCTGAACCCGCTGCCGGCAGTCATGATCACATGCATGGATAACGAGGGAAACGTCAATGTGATGACCGCGGCCTGGGCAGGCACCGTATGCTCGGATCCTGTCATGGTATCCGTATCCATCAGAAAAGAACGCTGGAGTCATCATATGATCGAGGAAACCGGCGAATTCGTTATGTGCCTGACAACCGAAGAGCTGGCAAAAGTGACAGACTACGTCGGTGTGAGATCCGGCCGTGATATCGACAAGTTCTCCCTGGAAGGAGATCTGAAGCTGACAAAGAGCCCTTCAAAGATGGTGAAGGTTCCCGGCATCGCCGAAAGCCCGGTATGCCTGGAATGCAAAGTGAAGGAAGTGCTGCGTCTTGGCTCCCACGACATGTTTGTGGCAGAGGTGCTGAGCACGGATATCGATGACAGGTATCTCGATGAAAGCGGCAGGTTTGATCTGGAGAAGGCAAAGCTGATGGCATACTCGCACGGGGAATACTACGCCCTGGGCAGAAAACTCGGAAAATTCGGCTTCTCTGTCCGGAAGAAACCGCGCTGGAAAAAAAGCGGAAAGGCTGCCAGGTGAACTACCCGCCGCTTAGGCTGATGCCTTGAAGCGGGGGCTTCCTGCGAAGTGAGTATACCCAATGGTTCCTCATATTGAGCAG
>ONSK01000238.1 GCA_900320455.1 uncultured Erysipelotrichaceae bacterium
AAGAACTGAAAAAAGAAGTATGCGATGCGAATCTTGAACTGGTCAGAAAAGGCATTGTCATCTATACATGGGGCAATGTCTCCGGCATCAGCGAAGACAGAAAGTACATGGTCATCAAGCCCTCAGGCGTTGACTATGACGGCATGTCGCCGGAAGACATGGTCGTTGTGGATATCGAAACAGGCGAAAGGGCAGAAGGAAAATGGAAGCCGTCCTCCGATACCGCAACTCATCTCGAACTGTACAGAAAGTATCCGGAGATCAAAGGCATCGTGCATACCCATTCCATCAACGCTGTTGCCTTTGCCCAGGCCGGCATGGCCATTCCGGCGCTCGGCACGACGCACGCGGATTACTTCTACGGTGATATTCCGTGCACAAGAGAACTGACAAAGGAAGAAGTTGAAGAAGCATATGAAAAGAACACCGGTCTTGTCATCATCGAAACGATCGAAGAAAACAAGATCGATCCGATGGCAGTGCCGGGTATCGTCGTCAAGAATCACGGACCGTTTGCCTGGGGCAAAAGTCCTGCCAACGCGGTATACAACGCGGTCGTGATGGAGACTGTGGCAGAGATGGATCTGAAGACTCTGCAGCTGAATCCCGATGCTGCCATCGCAAAGTATGTGCTGGACAAGCACTACATGCGCAAGCATGGACCCAACGCGTATTACGGACAGAAATAATCAGAATACCAGAAGCTGCGGCAGACAGACCGAAAGAGAGTCAACGCCGCGGCTTTTATTCTGCCCGCTGCCGCAAAACCTTTCCGGGCATTCATGCAGAGGTCCTGACGAAACTGCATTGAACAAAAACGGCAGGACATGTTCCGCTTTTGATATACAGGATTCTGTAAACGTTTACAATTTCCTCTTGTGATTTTGCGAACAAGGGGTAAAATGAAGATAAGAGCCGTGACGGCTTAAGAGAGGGAAAAACAATATTATGAAACGTAGTATCACAAAGTTTTTGACTTTCTGCCTGTGCGGAACACTTTGCGCATGTTCTTCAGGCACATCCTCCTCAGGTGAAACAGCTAAGCCTGACACGAATGAAGATAAGGATTATTCCGGATATACGATCCGTATCTATTCAAATTCCAACTCCACAGAACGTACAACCTGGCTGACCAAGGAAGCTGCCAAAGCAGGATTTACGATCTCGGTTGATGACAACTCTGTTATTTCCGGCGACACAGCTGCTGTACAGGCTGCCAATGAAAACAAAGACGGCGACCTGATCTTCGGCCTGAACGAGACAAGATGGGGCCAGATCGTTGACGGCAACTATGAAAACCTGAAGCTTGTTGACTGGACACCGTCCTGGGCAGGCGAAGTCGGTGAGTACAAATATGACGGAAAGGCATACGGCATTGTCATTCAGAATGTTCTGATGCTTTACAGAACCGATGAATACGGAACGAATGGCAAAGAACTGCATTTCGATCACTGGGCTGATGTCATCAATTCCGGTTATAAGTGGTACCGCCAGAACAAGATCGGCGGAACAACAAACGCCAATATCAACTCTGCCATGCTGTATGCATTCACAGATCCGTCTTCACCGGCCGGCGGAATCAGTATTGATGGATGGAAGGCTCTGTGGAAGTTCTGCGCCGAAGGCGTATCCGGCGGCGATGACTATAAGTACGGCTTCGATCCGCTGAACAAGGGCGAAGTTGCCATTTCCGAATTCTATTCTTCCGCTCTGTACGGCAAGATCGACGCGGCTGCGGAAGGCAGCGACAAACCGCTCGTCGGCGCTCTTGAGCCGGAAAACTGGAATCTTGTGGACATCAAGGACGGCACATACTATATCGCTGAATACATCGGTATTCTCGACCGCGCAGGAAGAAGTGATGAAGAAACAGAAGCTGTCAAGGCATTCTGCGAATGGTTCGGTTCAGCTGATGTACAGGCTGCCTGGGCAGAAGAATTCGATTCATTCCCTTGCAACACAGCTGCCGCTGCGCTTGTTTACGGCGATAAGATCCCGTCGATCTATCAGATTCCGAATTTCGCTCTGACAACTGTTTCCGGCACAGACATGACATATGCCGCATATGTTGCCGAACACAGTGCAGAATGGACAAATATCATGACGAATCTCGGTTTCTACTGGGCTGATCAGGCAGACGCAAAAGCTGAGCCTGACTGGGACAGCCTTGACTGGGCAACACTGACACAGGCCGCAGGCTGATTGTCTTCAGAAACAGAAAGATTAATCATTTAAAAAAGGGCGGGTCGGTGATTCGGCCCGTCCTGTATTATTCTTGCCCGGTACAGCGGGCTGCTGAAAAAGGAGCTGCGATATGATTCGTCTTAACAATATCTTTGTAAAATTCGGCGATTTTACTGCTTTGCATGATATCAACGTGCATGTCAAAGAAGGTGAGTTTTTCACGTTTCTCGGACCGTCCGGGTGCGGCAAGACAACGACACTCCGGACAATTACAGGATTCATTGAACCTGCCGAGGGAACCGTTGTCGTCAAGGACCGGGATATTACCCATGTGCCGATCGAGGACAGAAATATCGGCATCGTCTTCCAGAGCTACGCGCTTTTCCCGACGATGACGGTATATGACAATATTGCTTTCGGTCTGAAGATCAAGAAGTTTAAAAAACCGGAAATCGATCAGAAAGTCCGCGAAATCGCAAAGAAGGTCGATCTCAGTGACGAGCAGCTGGAAAAAGCTGTCAGCGAGCTTTCCGGCGGTCAGCAGCAGCGTGTCGCGATTGCCAGAGCGCTTGTTACATCACCGGCGATCATATGCATGGATGAGCCTCTTTCCAACCTGGACGCGAAACTGCGTGTACAGCTGCGCAATGAACTGAAAAAGATGCAGAAAGATTTCGGAATTACGACAATTTATGTAACGCACGATCAGGAAGAAGCCCTGACACTGTCCGACCGGATCGCTGTTTTCAACAAAGGATATATTGAACAGATCGGAACGCCGAATGAGATATACAATCACTCAAAGACGGAATTTGTATGCAATTTCATCGGCGATATCAACAGACTGGAAGACGGACTGATCAGGTTCATGAATGAAAACGGCGCAAACGTAAGCGAAGACATGAACAATTATATCCGGCTGGAAAGACTGCACGTCAATACAGATGCGGGAGAAGGACAGATCAGCCTGCAGGGAACGGTTGAGTCAAGAGAGTATTACGGTCTGTATATCAAGTACTATATCCGCACATGCGGTCAGATCATCAAGGTGATCGAGAAGAATGACGGCGTGCGGATCTATGAAGAGGGACAGGAAGTAACCGTGACTATCGATCCTGCGGATATTATGGCATATCCGTCCTCAGATGAGGCTGCCGTATGAATGCGCTGCGTAAAAAGGGATTCACGCCCGAACTGATCATACAGATCATCGGTATCTGTTTCTTTGCGTATCTCTTCTTCGGGTTTATGCTGCTGCCGTGTCTGAACACGCTGACGAGCATATTCAATACGACCAACGCGGCAGGACAGAGAGACGCGTTTGCGGTCATCCGGTTCTTCCTGGCCGGAAACATGAAAAACTATGTCTGGAATTCACTGAAGCTGGCTGTCATGCTTGTGATCACGGTCAATGTTGTCGGTATCTCAATTGTTCTTCTGACAGAATACTTTGATATCAAAGGCGCCAGGATTCTCCGCCTCGGATATATGACAACAATGATTTATTCCGGTGTCGCCCTGGTTACGGGCTATATGTTCCTGTATGCCAACGACGGAATCATTACAAAGCTGCTGACAAATGCTTTCCCGGATCTCAATCCGAACTGGTTCTCGGGCTATAATGCCGTGTTGTTTACAATGACGTTTGCCTGTACCAGCAATCATATGCTGTTTCTTCGCAACGCGATCCGCGGCATTGACTACAATACGGTCGAAGCCGCAAGAAACATGGGCGCCAGCCCCTTCAAGGTGCTCTGGAAAGTCGTGCTGCCGACGCTTCTGCCGACGCTGTTCTCACTGACGGTCATGACATTTATCACCGGTCTTTGCGCGATGTCTGCGCCGACATTGCTGGGATATGACTCCATCAATCCGGAAATCGTCCGTTTGGCCGGTTCCTCGGCTGCCGATGAAGCGTTCCCGCAGGCCAGAGCGGCACTGCTGTCGATCATCCTGGCGATGTTTACGATCATTCTTCTGACCGTGCTGACAGCGTATGAGAGAAAAGGACATTATCTGTCAGTTTCCAAGACAAAGGCGAAACTGCAGAAACAGAAGATCACGAATCCGGCTGCCAATGTGATTACGCACATCTATGCCTATATCCTGTTCGTCATTTACATGACACCGGTCGTCATGATCATTATTTTCTCCTTCCAGACATACAGCGCAGTGCGCATGCGGAAGCTGGACCTCAGTGCCTGGACGCTTGTCAATTACTTCGGACAGGAAGATTATTCATATCTGACATCCCGCGGCACGTATAAGATCAGAGAAGGTGCGATATCCGGCGTGTTCGCAAATGAGGCAACACTGGGCGGCATTAAGCTGAGCTTTGTGCTTTCTGCCCTGGCCGCGGCGATCGCATGTGTCATTGTCGTGATTGCCTGCAATTACATATTTAACAAGAAACATAAGAAAAGCGGCGTCATTCTCGAATACGCGCTGCTGTTCCCGTGGCTTCTGCCGACGATTCTGATCTGTTATTCATACCGTACATATTTCAATTCCGCGGATATCTGGTATGTCGGAAATCAGAACCTGTATTACGCCGCCAATGTCCGGCTGCTGATCATCATGGCATACACTGTAACGAAGCTTCCGTTCTCACTGCGTATGATCAGGGCGTCATTCTACGCAATCGACGAAGAACTGGAAGACGCGGCAAAAAACCTCGGCGCTTCGGGGCTCAGGACATTCCTGCAGATCAAGCTGCCGATCATACTGCCCAGCGTGCTGGCAGTATTTGCTCTGAATTTTAATTCGCTGTTTACCGAATATGACATGTCTGCGACATTTGCTTCGACATACGGTACTTCATATGCCATGGTCATTCAGTCGATGTGCCGTGAAGAAGGTCTGTACGGATACAATGTCAACGCCTCCGGAAGACGCTGTGCCTCTACGGTATTCATCATGATCGTATCCGGCATCATCCTCTATCTGGTTTATGGCGTCGGCTCACGTGACCTTGGTGAAAGACGGGCAGCGAGAGAACGCTGGAAAAAAGTGTTCGGCAGAATCAGAAGGATTCCTGCCGGAACGAAAGAAGCAGAACAGAAGGGATAATCCGAAACCTGTTCATCTGTCTCCGCATAGGCGCGGAAATAAACAGAGGATGAATCACATCCACATCAGAAAACCGTATCTGACAGAAAAAACAGCCGTACTGTATTGAGCGCTGTGCACAGCGCATGCAGTACGGCTGTTTCTGTGAAATGCTTTCAGCGGTTCAGATCAGCTGATTGACAGCTTTGGCAAAAACGTTGTCTGAGATCACGAACTTCTTCGGATCAACGGTATCCGCCAGATCCTGACTCATCAAAAACTCCTCTGAGATTCTGACAAGGGTCTGTCTGCCTTTCTGCTCAACCAGATAATACGCGTCAGAGTTTTCCGCATAATCCGCCAGCTGGACGGCACCGAACGATGTCACAAGATCCAGCAGGGATTCTTTCGCGTTCAGGAGAGCGCTTCGAAAGAGGTTCTGGAACATATACATTCAGCTGTAAAGCATAACAGCAGGCAGAATGACGCGTCTGAAAAGAAACGGGATTCTCATTTGTGACAGACGGAAAATAATTCTTGCACGCACGCATGACGTGCAGTATAATCACTCTGTCCAGAGGGCGATAAAAAAAACGGCTTCTCAGCCGCTAGGTTTATTGCCCTCTTTTCATTTGTTTTCAGGGATAGGAGTGAAGCGTATGAAGTACATTCTTGTGACCGGCGGAGTTGTATCAGGACTCGGCAAAGGCATCACCGCAGCGTCACTTGGAAGACTGCTGAAACAGCGGGGATTCAAAGTGATTTCACAGAAGCTGGATCCGTATATCAATGTCGATCCTGGTACCATGTCACCTTACCAGCATGGCGAAGTATTCGTGACGGAAGACGGCGCCGAGACAGATCTCGACCTCGGTCATTATGAAAGATTTATCGACGAGAATCTGAACAAGTATTCCAATCTGACAACTGGAAAGGTGTACTGGAATGTTCTGAACAAGGAAAGAAGAGGGGAGTACCTCGGCTCCACCGTGCAGATCATTCCTCACATCACAGATGAAATCAAACGGTTTGTCTATAACGTCGGTAAAAGAGCCGAAGCGGATGTTGTCATCACGGAAATCGGCGGAACAGTCGGTGATATCGAGTCGCAGCCGTTTATCGAAGCAGTCAGACAGATCGCCCTGGAACATCCGGCAGATGTCTGCTTTATCCACGTTACGCTGATTCCGTATATCTCAGGCTCCAATGAATACAAATCAAAGCCTACCCAGCATTCCGTCAAGGACCTGCAGGTGGCAGGCGTAAGACCTGACATCATCGTGGCAAGATGCGACGGGGATCTGCCCCAGGATGTCAAAGACAAGATCTCTCTTTTCTGCAATGTCAGAAAAGACTGCGTCATTGTCAACCGGACGGTGAAAGATCTGTACGAAGCTCCGCTGATGCTGGAGGAACAGAACTTCTCGGCCATCGTATGCGAACGGCTTGGACTTGATCCGAAGGACATCGATCTGAAACACTGGAAAGAGATGGTGGAGAGAATTCATGCGGCAGAGAAGGATGTGACAGTTGCGCTTGTCGGCAAATACGTCCGCCTTCATGACGCCTATCTTTCCGTCATTGAATCACTGAAACACGCCGGCTATGAACACGGCGCGCACGTTCATGTGAAGTGGATCGAATCCGAATCCGTAACAGCGGAAAACAGCAGCGAATTGTTCAAAGACGTGCAGGGCATCTGTGTTCCCGGCGGCTTTGGAGACAGAGGCATTGCCGGCATGGTGGAAAGCGCAAGATACGCAAGAGAAAACAACATTCCGTATCTAGGCCTGTGCCTGGGTATGCAGATATGCGTGATTGAATTTGCCAGAAACGTCATCGGCTGGGCAGATGCCGACTCCAATGAGTTCAATGAACAGAGCACCCACAAGGTCATTGACTTCATGCCCGGTCAGAACAATGAAATCGACAAAGGCGGAACAATGAGACTTGGTGCTTATCCCTGCGTGATCAAGGAAGGGACACTGCTGAAGAAGTGCTATCAGAAAGATGAAATCAGTGAACGCCACCGTCACAGATATGAGTTCAACAACGAATACCGGAAAGACTTTGAAGAACACGGCATGGTCATTGCCGGCACTTCCCCGGATGGGAATCTTGTGGAAGCGGTGGAGAATCCTTCCTGCGACTTCTTCGTCGGTGTGCAGTATCATCCTGAATTCAAGAGCAGACCGGACAGAACGCATCCGCTTTTCTCGGGATTTGTAAAAGCATCATTAACAAAATGATCTGTTTCAAGTATGATAGTTGCATCAATTCTGAAAGGAAACGAAAAAGATGGCAGATAAGATCATCGTTCTGGACTTCGGAAGCCAGTACAACCAGCTGATTGCAAGACGCATCCGTGAATTCGGTGTCTACAGCGAACTCCACCCCGGAAACATGAAACTTGCGGATATCCTCGCCATGCAGGATGTCAAAGGCATCATCTTCTCCGGCGGTCCCAACAGTGTCTATGAGGAAAACGCTCCGAAATGCGATCCGGATATTTATACATGCGGTCTGCCGCTGCTGGGCATCTGCTATGGCATGCAGATGACGCATCATATGCTCGGCGGAACAGTCAGCGCTTCTGACAAGAAGGAATACGGAAGAGCTGAAATCACTGTCAAGGACAGTCCGCTGTTCAAGGGACTGCCCGAAAAGCAGGTCGTGTGGATGAGTCACGGCGACCAGGTATCCGCGCTTGCGGAAGGCTTTGAAGGCATCGCTTTCAGCGACACATGCCCGTATGCCGCATCCTGCGATCCCAAGAGGAACTTCTACACAGTGCAGTTCCATCCGGAAGTCAGAAACAGTGAATACGGCCTTGATATGCTCAGAAACTTCGTCTTTGATATCTGCAAGGCAGACGCCAACTGGTCCATGAAGGACTTTGTGGATGAACAGATCGCTTCAATCAGAAATACCGTAAAGGATGACAAGGTGCTGCTTGCGCTGTCCGGCGGCGTTGATTCTTCTGTTGTCGCCGCGCTGCTCAACAAGGCAATCGGAAAGAACCTCTACTGCATGTTCATTGACCACGGTCTTCTGCGAAAGGGAGAATCTGAATCCGTCATGGAAACATTCTCCAGAAACATGGATCTGAATCTGATCCGCATTGACGCATCGGAACGCTTCCTGACAAAGCTGAAGGGAGTCACGGAACCGGAAGCCAAGAGAAAGATCATCGGCGGCGAATTCATCTATACATTCCGTGATGAAGTCGCAAAGCTCCTGCAGGGAACTGATATTAAATGGCTTGCCCAGGGTACTCTGTATACAGATGTCATTGAATCAGGCACCAATACCGCCCAGACGATCAAGTCCCATCACAATGTCGGCGGTCTTCCGGAAGATCTGAATTTCAAGCTGATCGAACCGCTGAACAAACTGTTCAAGGATGAAGTCAGAGCGCTTGGCACGGAACTCGGCCTGCCTGAGGAAATGGTATGGAGACATCCGTTCCCGGGACCGGGACTCGGCATCCGTGTATTAGGGGAAATCACTGAGGAAAAACTGGAAATTGTCAGAGAATCCGATGCCATTCTGAGAGAAGAAATCAGAAATGCAGGCCTGCAGAGAGAAATCTGGCAGTACTTCACATGCCTCCCGGATATTCATACGGTAGGTGTGATGGGTGATCAGAGAACCTATGACTATACCGTTGTTGTAAGAGCAGTTACTTCCATTGATGGAATGACAGCTGACTGGGCACGCATTCCCTATGATGTTCTCGATAAGATCAGCACCCGTATTGTCAATGAGGTTAAGCATGTCAACCGTGTCGCTCTGGATATTACATCCAAGCCTCCCGGAACAATTGAGTGGGAATAGTTCAACAAGGCTTTGATGTACATCAAAAGTGGGAGGAAACCAGCATATAACAGCCAATTTTGATGTCTGAAACCCATAAAAATCTATTAAATCCATGAAAAAAGCCGTCCATGTGACGACTTTTTCTGTTCC
>ONSK01000193.1 GCA_900320455.1 uncultured Erysipelotrichaceae bacterium
AAGGGGGACTTCATCATGAAAAAAATATTTAAAATTGATGATCTGGAAGGAATCCTTTCATTTATCAATTCAAATATTGAAAAGCACAAGCTGAAGAAGAACGAAGAAAACAGAGCTGCCCTGATGGCGGAGGAAATCCTTCTGTTAATGCAGGATCATACATCAGAAGAAGAAATCTCCGTCAACATCTCCTATCTGAGCGGCATCCTGCAGATCAGAATGGCAGCCAGAGGAAAACCGTTTGACCCGTTTGATGATTCCGATGCGGATGAAATCAGATCCGCCCTTCTGCAGTCGTTTGCGGATGATATCCGCTGCCGGCATCACAGAGGCACAAACATCATCACTATTTCCGCATACAAATCGAGGTACCTGCTTCTTTCAAGAATGGCAGAGGCAGCTGCCATCGGTCTTGTGGTTTCCCTGGTGCTGAAAGCAGCCCTGCCCGCTTCGGCATCCGCCTATATTGCCGCAAATCTGATGACACCCGGCAAGGACATGTTCATGAACTGTCTGAATATGCTGATACCGCCGCTGGTGTTCTTCTCCATTGCAAGCGCGATCTCCGGTTTCGGCAACACGTCCCAGCTCGGACGTATCTCCGGCAAGATCATCGGCATCTATATGATGACCACGGCATTTGCGACGCTTCTCGGTTTTGTTCTGGTGGAAGTTCTGAAGCCGTATAACTTCGGAACCGTGCTCACCTCTGCCGCGATTACCGAAGCAGAGATGAATCTTTCCTTCATCGATACGATCATGAAGATCATTCCCGAAAATTTCATCCAGGCATTCCTGGACGGCGATACGATTCAGATCATCTTCCTGGCCGCATTCCTCGGCTTAGCAGTGACTTCCGTCGGCGCAAAGGCAAAGCCCATCCAGGACTTTATCGATGCCGGCAATGAAGTATTCCTGCGGATGACAAACATGCTGATATCATTCATGCCGTTCATGATCTTCTGCACGATCGGCAGCATGCTTCTTTCCCCTTCCGGGACCGGAAAGGGACTTGGTCTTCCGATTCTCGCAGGAATCGGTGTCTATCTGATTTCCATTGTCCTGCTGATCATCTTCTATCATCTGCTTCTGAAATTCCTCGGCAGACTGAAGCCTATGACATTCACGCGAAAATACGCTCCGTATCTTCTGCAGATCATGGGCATGGGATCCTCCAGCGCGGCAATTCCTCTGAACATGCAGATCTGTGATGATCTCGGTGTCAGTAAAAAGGTGTATTCACTTTCAATCCCGCTTGGGGCAACCATCAATATGGACGGCACAACGATCTACATGGCTGTCTTCGGACTGCTTCTTGCCCACATGTACGGACTGCAGCTGAATCTGTCTGTTTACATCATGATGACATTCGCCATCCTGATGCTCTCAGCCGGCGCACCGCCTGTCATGGGTGCTTCGATCATCTGCCTTTCCGCCCTGCTCAAAACGATTGGAATTCCTGTATCCGACGCCATCACAATGGTGCTTGGCGTGGAGGTAATTGCCGGCCTTGTCCGCACCGTGAACAACGCGATCTGCGACATGGTGGGAACACTGATCGTCGCAAAGCAGGAAAACCTGCTGGATGAAGAAAAATACTATTCCGAAAAAAAATAAGCATTCCGCTTCACAGCAGCAAGCCGTGAAACAGAATGCTTTTTTCACATCATCTCCGCTGAGATCACACCCTGCATCTCATTGATCCTGCGGATAACTTCTCTGTTGTCTTCCTCATTTCCCCCTCGCAGCGAGATCAGAGCAGAATATACCGCGCTGCTTTCGCCGCTGCTGCCGGTGACCTGCAGATTTGTAACCGCAAGACCGGAATCCTTGCAGAAACGGATGATGTCATCCAGTATGCCTCTTTCGGAATAGCTGACTGCCATTTTGAAATACGGCGCGTGCTTTATATTGTCTCTCATATCATTGAAAACCGTTTCGACAAGCAGAACAAGCACAAGACAGATCAATGCGCCTTCATAGAAGCCTGAGCCGACAGCCAGTCCGATCATGCCGGTCGTCCAAAGACCTGCCGCAGTCGTCAGACCTTTGACTTTCTGTTTCGACGTCACAACAATTGTTCCCGCACCGATAAAGCCGAGTCCAGTAACAACCCCGGCGCCGATTCTTGACATGTCGGCAGGAAGCCGCATGATCACATACAGATAGATGCCGGTCATGGAAGCAATGGAAGCGCCAAGACACACGAGTGTATGCGTACGGAAACCGGCTGCTTTATTTTTATAGGACCGTTCAAGACCGATCACGGTGCCGATTGCAAAAGCAAGCAGAAGACGGATCAGTACAGATACGGCAGTCAGATCTCTGATCGGATCGAATATTATCAGCATTGTATCTCTCCTCCCCTTATGAAATCAGTTCTTCCGCCGCAAATACATCAGGCAGTTCGGCAATGGAAGCAAGCATTTCGGAATGTGACTGGTGTTCTTTGGACATCTTCATGGAAAAGATCGCACAGGGATAAAGATCCCCTTTCTTTTCCGTTCTTTCGATTTCGATTTCCAGGATCTGTGCCTCCTTGCTGCGGACCACTTCGGTGATTTCTTCGATTGTTTTCACGGAGTCGAATTCCACTGCCAGAGTAATATTCCGCTTGCGCCTTTTGTACAGTGCTTCCAGCGGCTGCATGGCTTCCAGCGCCAGAATGATCAGCACAAGCGAAACGATGACACATTCGAAAAATCCCGCTCCTGCCGCCATGCCCATGCATACGCTGGCAAAAAGACCGGTTGCCGTAGTCAGTCCTTCCACCTGCTGGTGTCTTACCGCGATGATCGAGCCGGCGGAAAGGAAGCCGATTCCGCCGATAACGCTTGATGCAAATCTTGATGCATCAAATTTCATTCCCACATCACTGACTATATCTGCCCAGATCGTCTGCATCAGTTCATATTCATATAAAGCGATAATCACTGAAAGAGACGCGCCGATTGCCGTCAGCATATATGTTCTGAAGCCTGCAGTCCTGTTCTTTTTGGTGCGTCCGTAGCCGATTGCCCCGCCGCACAGCATCGCAAGGACGAGGCGCAGAAGAACAGACGTAAAAGTAAACTCTCTTAAGCCATCAAATATATCAATCATATGTCAGCTCCTAATCAGCAGCTTCATCATACAACAGAATTCAGGACAACCGCAAAGAAGAAAACCGCATGGTCATACAAACGGGTGTGATTGTCCATGCGGTTCAAGTATAATTGTGACTTCAGTGCCCTTTCCGACTTCACCCGTGATTGCAATATCATGTCCGAGCTTGCGCAGGATTTCCCGGCACAGATACAGACCAAGTCCGGTGGATCTGTTTTCCTGTCTGCCGTTAAGGCCTGTGTAGCCTTTTTCAAAGACACGGCTGATATCTTCAGGAGCGATGCCGATGCCGGTATCTTCAATCACGATGTTGCCGTTCTCTCCATAGATACGCACTGAACCAGTCTTTGTATACTTCGTGGCATTGGAAAGAATCTGTTCGATGACAAATCCGAGCCACTTCTCATCTGTTTCCACCCGGATGCCGACTGGTTCATATTCCAGTTTCAGCTTCTTGCGGATAAAGATCATGGAATACTTTCTGAGACTTGCCTGAATGATGCTGTCCATATCATATTCCCGGATAACAAAGTCATTGGAGATGCTTCCGCTGCGGAAGTAATACAGCAGCTGATTGACATATTCCTCGATATGGAACAGCTGTTCATTGATTTCCGGATCTTTCCTGTCATCCAGAAGCAGACGCATTGCCGCGATTGGTGTTTTGATCTGATGCGCCCACAGCACATAGGTATCTCTGAGATCCTTGTTCTGCTGCTGTGTCTCTGATTTCAGTTCATTGTATTCCCTGCGGTATTCCGCGATCAGTTCCTGATACAGACTGTCTGCAGTATTCATGGATCTTTCCGGCAGTTCCGTGTCGGCAATGGAGATTGCCTTCAGCCTCTCCAGTTCCCTGATGCGCTCGCGCCAGATCAGATAATCCGGTATCAGCAGCACGATGCCCATGAAGAGAATCAGGATACAGATGTATCCGATCATATCATCGAACTGATCATACAGAAACGGAACGAAACGGAGAATGATCAGCGTCAGAATCAGAAACGTCAGATACAGACGCCTGTCTTTCAGATAAGAGAAGATCATATCATGTACCCGACGCCTTTTCTGGTGATGATGAAGTCAGAAAGACCTATCTGTTCCAGCTTTCTGCGCAGTCTTGTGACATTTACCGTCAGCGTATTGTCATCGACAAACTCATTCGTCTGCCACAGTTTCTGCATCATCTCATCTCTGGAAATGATCTTTCCCGGCTGGCTCATCAGGATGCTCATGATCTTGAATTCATTCCTTGTCAGCTCAACTGTCTGATTTTCGTATACGGCTGTCTGATCATCCGCCTTCAGTGTCAGTCCCCTGTATTCCGGATCACGGGTTTCCTTTGACATATCATATGTTCTTCTCAGAATTGCCTGTATTTTGGCAATCAGAACATCCATGTCAAACGGCTTGGCAATGAAGTCATCGCCTCCCATGTTCATGGCCATGACGATATTCATGTTATCCGAGGCACTGGAAAGGAAGACAATCGGCACTGCCGATTCCTTGCGGATCATCTGGCACCAGTGAAAACCGTTATAGAACGGCAGCTTGATATCAAGCAGAACAAGATGCGGATCGTATGCCAGCACTTCCGCACTGACACTGGAAAAATCCCTGACTGTCTCCGTATCATATCCCCATGTTCTGAGTTTTTCCGAAAGCAGAGATGCGATTGTCTCATCGTCTTCAACAATAAAGATTCTGTACATATTCTTCACCTTTTCCATTATAGCAAAAACGGATCCTGTAATGAGGATCCGTCTTCATCAGGCCTGTCTGATGATGTGATAATAGACTGTTGATGTCCCCCAGTAAACGATCATATAAATCACCACAAAGATCAGAGATACAGCCGCGAGCGTCATTGTATAGACATTCGGATCAATTGTGCCGAAGCCGTCTACGATCGTGCCGACCATCTTATGAGCAAAGATGACGTGGATGATCGCAGTGATCAGCGGGGCGAAGAATGTGATCAGGACCTGAGAATTGATCGTCTTTCTGACTTCATCCTCATCCAGACCGACATTCTCCATCGCTCTGAATCGTTCGATATCCTCATATCCTTCGGAAAGCTGCTTGTAGTAAATGATCAGAACCGTCATGATCAGGAACATGGTGCCCAGGAACACACCCAGGAACATCAGACTTCCATAGGCTGACATCGTTTCCGTGAATTCAACCGTACGGCTGACGCTGTTGATGTAGCCGCCGAAATCATCATAATCCGGTCTGTATTTGTTGGAATCCGACACCGCGTGATAAGCGTCATTCAACGCGTCCGCGATCTCATCCGGATCATCCGTTGCCGGATCATAGCCGAACATAAACATCTGTCTGATATCGCTGTCTTCCTCATCGTACAGTGTGTCCGTGATTTCCGGAACAACGACCAGAAGATTATTGAAATCCTGATATCCCCAGACTCCGGTGATTATCTGGCTGTCCCCTTTTTCCTGTCCGGCGACTTTCAGAGAGACACCGTTGATCGTGATGGTTTCCGGATACTGCTTTTTAACGTTTGAGCGGATGTACACTTCTCCATCCTGAAGCTGAATATTTGTCTTCAGCAGCGAGTTGACATCATCCTGTCTCATGAATGTGATATATGTATTCGTCTCGGTGAATTCTCCCTGCATGAATACACCGTTTTCTTCCGTATACGTCACACAAGCGGAGTAGATCGTTCTGAGGTTTGTTCCTGCGTGTCTTTCCGCTGATTCCGTAAACGCATCACGGAAAAGATCGTAGTATTTCTTCTGATTGACCTGGCCATAGAGCACGATTTCATTCGGATATGTACTGTCCATACTTCCGGCGGTTCCGAAATAGATGGCAGCTGTCACGGACACCGTGATGATAACCATGCAGGCAAGAATGCATACCGTCGCAAGACCGGAAGCGTTTCTCTTCATTCTGTGCATGAGACCGGAAATACTGATGAAATGATGCGGCTGATAATAATACTTCCTGTTCTTTTTCAGGAATGACAGGAATACCGATGATCCTGCCAGAAACAGGCAGTGGGTGCCGATGATGACAAGCACGACTGCCGGCAGGAATCTGGTGACGGCAACTCTGAGATCATCCACCAGCTGGGCAAGGAAATAGCCGGCAAGGATGCATACAATTCCAAGAACAGCGATTCCAGCAGTTCCTTTGCTCTGCCGTTCTCCTGCGTTCTTTTCCTGCAGAAGAGAAACAGGTGAGGATACTGCGACCTTCAGGCTGGCATAGACCAGATTGGCCAGATAGATGATTCCGAAAAGAAACATGGTGTTCAGAATCTGGGTGACGTTGATGCTCATGGCAATGTTGTTTTTCATTGCGATCATTCTGATGAGAATCAGCTGGAAGAGCTTGCCGAAGACAATGCCGGAGACAATGCCGCCGGCTGCCACGATGGCAAAGGTGATCAGCGTTTCAAGCAGAAGCACCTTCATGACGTTCATCTTGTCCATACCGAGAACGCCGTACAGAGCGAACTCACGGCCTCTCTGACGGATCAGATAACGGTTGATGTTAAAGAGAAACAGGAACGCGCCGATGGCGGTGATATAGGAACCGAAGCCAAGCATCTGTCTGGCAGTTCTGCCGCCGAAGGAAGCAGCCAGTCCCGGATCATCCGACAGCGCAAGCACGATATAGCACATCGCGAATGAGAGGATGCCGGCAAGAATGTACGGTACGCTCAGCCGGTAGCTGGAACGCAGATTCTGCATCGCCAGTTTCAATGAAAGTGATTTACGCATAATGATCACTGTTCCTTGTCAGCATTGCCAGTGTTGCCTGGATCTTGTCATACATTTCCTGATCGGTGCTTTCACCGCGGTAGATCTGATGGAAGATGATGCCGTCCTTGATGAACATGACGCGCTTGGCGTGACTGGCAGCGATGGTGCTGTGGGTAACCATCAGGATCGTCTGCCCTGCTTCATTGACCTTGCGGAAGATCTTCAGAATCTGATCGCTGGACTTGGAATCGAGGGAACCTGTCGGCTCATCCGCAAGCAGGATCTCCGGTTCCGTGATCAGAGCTCTCGCAATCGCGGCACGCTGTTTCTGTCCGCCGGAAACCTCATAGATCTGCTTGTTCAGAATGTCATGAATACCTAGCGCTTTTGTAATGGTATCCAGTCTTTCTTCCATTTCCTTCACGTCCATTCTCTGCAGCACCAGCGGCAGAAGAATGTTGTCTCTGATATCAAATGTATCCAGCAGGTTGAAATCCTGGAAGACAAATCCGAGATGGTCTCTGCGGAAGGATGTGATTTCCTTGTCACTGATGGAAGTTGTGTCCTTACCATTCAGGATGACCTTTCCGGATGTCGGCTTGTCAAGAGAGGCCAGGATATTCAGCAGTGTTGTC
>ONSK01000196.1 GCA_900320455.1 uncultured Erysipelotrichaceae bacterium
ATTATACTATATTTTTACTACGAATTCATCCCCTCCTTTACACTTCGTAAGAAGAAGGGGACTTCTTCGTTATGGTCAGTTAAAAAAAGACGCTTTTCAGCGTCTTATGAAAGCAGTCCGGATGCCTGGTCCAGATCCAGATGGAGAAGATCCACCAGGAAGGACATTGCCTCCTTCGGTACAAGTGTTCCTGAGCCGAAGTCTGTCGGGTTGATGACAAGGCCTGCCATATCATGTTCATAGATATGGGCAATGATGGAATTGAGAGGAATCGGACGCAGAGATGCGTTTTCCTCTTCTTCCATTTCAAACGCCGCATACTCGCCTGTGTATACCGGCAGGATGGAATTCCCGTCGGGATCCGCATATGCCAGCACCTGCAGAACACCGGGTTCCGGTTCGATGACATTGCAGTAGAGTTCGCCATCACTGTCCAGGATTTTTCCGAGCACGGCTGTGACCATCAGAAGGTCTGCCGGTGACTGGGTGTTTTCAAATTCCATGCAGCACATATCAAGCAGTTCAAGATTCTCCGGCAGGATATCTTCATAATCATCACCCGTGATCGTATGCATTCTGCCGGATTCTCTGTCTTCTTCATCCTCGATCTTCTGATCGATGATTTCTTTCTTTTCTGTTTCTGACGTCATCTCATAGAACAGGGATGCGGCACGGAACAGCGGATAGTTGTCCTCTGTGCATTCCGTATCATCCTTGATGTATTTCTCAATGACCTCTCTTGCACTGTCATTATCACCCATTGCCGCGTAGGCTCTGACAAGCATGCCTTGTCCGGCCATGTTTTCCGGATAGTTTCTGACAAAGTCTCTGGCAAGACGCAGTGAAGCGTAGGAATCATTCAGATTCGCCTGGCAGACGAGCAGATGCATCGTAACATCTTCTTCGTCAAATTCATCCAGTTTGAATGTATCTTTCAGCCATGTGAGATAGTGAATCACCTCATCATACATGCCGGCGTTTTCCAGGGCGTCAGGCGCTTCATCTATCAGGATGCTGAAATCAGCCATTGTGTCTTCATCCAGCTCATCCAGGATGTCAGGAAGCCTGTTTTCGGATTTCAGGACATTGCATACACGGATGAATTCATCGTACAGCTCTGTCCAGACTGCCGGATCGTCATTGTCATCATCGTATGCCGCATATGCCTGATCGCACAGCTCTTCATACGTTTCCCAAAGATCATCATCGTCATCACTGAATCTGTCATGACGGTTCATGAACAGATCCATCGCTGTTTCCGACGCGCCTTTGAAGCGTTCTTTCTCATCTTCCAGATTCAGCGGCTTTTCAAAGTCACCGAGACGTTCCACCCGGAAATTCCACGGGAAAAGAATGCCGTGTTCTTCATCATCCTGTGAAAGATCGGGACTGACCTTTCCGTCTAACAGTGCTCTGACTGTAACGGATCTGTCTTCCCAGATTCCCTGTCCCCTGCCATCCACCAGGAATGCCAGATCATTGGAATCGATCTCTTCCGGATCCGGCAGAATTCTGACTTCAAAGTCCCAGTTGTCGCCGGCGTCATAGACGTAGCGGAACGGACTTTCCAGATCCTTCATGCAGTAGGCATCCATGCCTCTGTATGAGGTGGAAGGGAACGTCATGAACTCTTTCGGTACATAACAGATATCATTGCTTTCAAACAGGAAAAGATGTTCAAAACTGGCATGGAACGCGGTTCCCAGTACAAACCCCAGTTCCATCAGAGAGATGTCATTTCTGACAAGAAGAACTCTGTAAAACCTGTCTTTGTGCTCACAAAATGACGCACGTATCCTCGTATACTCCATCGTGCACCTCCTATCATGATATGTCCGCTGTATGCTGTAGTTTCATTGTAATGAATATGCATGGCTTTTGCCAATAGAAAAAGCACCCGGAGGTGCTTTTTCTGATGATTCTCAGCGGAAATAATCCACCGCTCCTTTGAAAATCATATCCTGCAGTTCCTTGCCCGGAACATTGACGTACAGATCTTCACCGGAACGTTCAGAGTGTCCCATCTTTCCGAAGACGCGTCCGTCAGCGGAAGTGATGCCTTCCACCGCGTAATAGGAGTTGTTCGGATTGAAGCGGACATCATTTGTGACATTTCCTTCCAGATCCACATACTGTGTCGCGATCTGGCCGTTTTCAATCAGCTTCCTGATGACTTCCTCTTCCGCCACGAATCTGCCTTCGCCATGGCTGATGGCAACCGTGTGGATATCACCGGTATTGGCATATCTCAGCCACGGTGACTTGTTGGAGGCAATTCTGGTTCTGACAAGCATGGACTGGTGTCTGCCGATCGTATTGAACGTCAGTGTCGGGCAGTGTTCATCGGTATCGATGATCTTTCCGTACGGCACAAGACCGAGCTTGATCAGTGCCTGGAAGCCGTTGCAGATACCGCACATCAGACCTTCTCTGTTGTCCAGAAGATCCGTGACAGCGTCCTTGACCTTCGGATTGCGGAAGAATGCCGTAATGAACTTGCCGGATCCGTCAGGTTCATCACCGCCGGAGAATCCGCCAGGCACAGCGATGATCTGGCTCTTTCTGATCTTGGCGGCGAACTGTTCCGCGCTTTCTTCGATGTCCTTCGAAGTCAGATTGCGGATGACGAAGATCTCAGCTTCCGCGCCGGCTCTTTCAAAGGCACGGGCTGTGTCATATTCACAGTTGGTGCCCGGGAAGACCGGAATCAGCACCTGCGGATGTTTTACCGTATAGGAAGCGTG